>JBBSUB010000022.1:0-30953 GCA_038235345.1 Chitinophagales bacterium | reverse complement strand
TTGGGTATTGTGACTATTTCGGCTATTTATTGATAAAGAATTTTTTTATTTAAAAACACAGATGGCAGTATTTTAATCAGCTCAAAATCCGGGAGAATCATTTAAAAAATAAGAAACTCCTATAATTTTGTTTCGGTCATCTGATTAGTGAAAATGAAAATGTGCAATGATGAATATCAGCAAACAACAAAGACTCTCCATTGGAGAAGTAAAGGAAATGGATATGGTGGATTACCTATCCCGTTTAGGATTTGAACCTGCAAAAATCAGGAGTGTAGATTATTGGTATCTCTCTCCTTTAAGAAATGAAAAAACTCCATCCTTTAAGATAAACCGAAAGCTGAACAGATGGTATGATCATGGCTTAGGAAAAGGAGGCAATCTCATAGATTTTGCGATTCTTTTTAATGACTATACGGTAGGGGAATTTCTTCAAAAAGTGAACGATGAAAGTTTCATTTTCAGATCTGTTCCTGACACCAATATTCAGTACAAACCTGAAAGTAAAATATCTATTTTAAAAGTAGAATCCATTCGTTCTTTTGCTTTGATAAGATACTTAGAAGAAAGACGGATTCCGTTAGATATTGCAGACAGATTTTGCAAAGAAGTCCGGTATGGTTTGAACCAAAAGGAATACTATGGAATCGGTTTTAAGAACGTTGGGGGAGGATATGAAATACGTAATCCCTATTTTAAAACCAGCAGCTCTCCAAAGGGTATCACAACCATTCAAAACAACGCAGAGCAAGTCATGGTTTTTGAAGGTTTTTTCGATTTCCTTTCCTTTATATCACTGAACAGAAATCAGGACCCGGTTGAAAACGATTTTGTAATCCTAAACTCTGTTTCTTTCTTTGAAAAAGCACGTCCGTTTATGGAGAAACATCTATCTGTAAGACTCTATTTAGACAGAGATGATACCGGTAATAAGTTTAGCAAATATGGGATGTCAATCAGTGATCAATACTCCGATGAGAGCGGATTGTATAAGCACTACAAAGATTTGAATAATTTCCTGGTAGATTTTGGAAAAACCTCATCGGGAAAAGTGCAATTATAAATGTTTATAGGTAAAAATTTTTGATGAGTTCGTAAAGGATATTCTTCATTGATTTTCCCACGAAGTTTGCTTTCAGGCTGGCGATAATACCCCGGAATTCTGGCTAGTCAAAACAGGAATTGATTAAAGCCGTCGATCTATGTTAACATCCAAGCATACATAAAAAAAATTAATTGAGTTTTTATTTGAGTCGTAATATGGGAATATAAGGGCGGTGTCTGGAAGGAAGGAGTAGGATAAGGTTCTGGTTAGTAGTGTTGGGGGGATTTGGAAAATAGACTTGATAAATGGCAAAGAATAAAAAATAAATTTCTTAAATATGTTTTTATGTACGTAGATTCGTTAATACAGTATAGAAAGTTTAGAATTCTACCAAGATAGAAATATATTATTCGATAGTAAGCTTATTATAGATTAATAAAGAGCATTAGGAATATTCCTTACTTTCAAAAATACTGATTTGGCGATAACTGGTCAATATATAATCATGATAATAAAAATGAGAATAAAGTAAGTTAAAATTCTAAAAGTATGGAACAAAAGGAATTATTGATTTGGACAAAAGGGTATGTTGATGCCTTGCTGCAAACTGACGAAATTAAGAAAGAACAGGTTTTAATACTGCTTACAAAAATCGAAGAATTAAAGTGTGTGGTTGAGGAAGCATTTATTATAAAGAAGAAACAAGAAGAACTATGGTTATCTCAAGAGGCAAATGATTTACCTTTTTAAAACCTTATACTCTATGTTTTCAATTGAGCAAATAATTTATATACAAGGGTATTTAAAAGGATTATTGACTTTTAACACAATCAGAGGTGAACACTTCGAGATTGTTTCTAAAATAATTCAAGAAATTACTGATGATTTTGTTCCTGGTGATATCGATGAACAAAATGATCATGAGGAGGAGGAAGACATGAATTGTCCAGAAGCTTATGGCTACAGGAGTTGGTCAGAGATGTCATTCGGAGAAGCGTTCGATAATGATATAAGTTCTTGGGAACATTATAACCAGTAAATGTTAATACTGTAATTCCATACCCAAGTTTAATTAAGAAGAATATTAAAATTAATAAACAATTAAATATCAGTATTGATACACATAGTGAAAGCTGAAAGATTATAAATAAAAATTTAATCCATTTCTAACATTCAGGGAATAGATAAATGTGGATACCGAGAAACTTTGATATTGGCGAAATGTCATTTTAATCATACAGTATTGTTCAAATATTCACCAGGAGATCGTTTTTGAAGGCTTTTTTGATTTCCTTTGCTTCATGGCATTGAACAAAA
This sequence comes from Chitinophagales bacterium, assembly GCA_038235345.1. GTDB lineage: Bacteria > Bacteroidota > Bacteroidia > Chitinophagales > Chitinophagaceae > Ginsengibacter. The sequence goes on along the minus strand of JBBSUB010000022.1, from coordinate 28,591 downwards.
ATCAGGACCAAGTTGAAAACGATTTTATAATCCTTAACTCTGTTTCTTTTTTTGAAAAAGCACGTCCGTTTATGGAGAAAAATGCTTCTGTAAAACTCTATCTCGACAGAGACGAAACAGGAAATAAATTTAGCAAGTATGGGTTGTCAATCAGTGATCAATACTCCGACGAAAGCAACCTGTATAAACACCATAAAGATTTCAATAATTGGCTGATCAACTTTGGAAAATGTACTTCTTAAAGCTTGCATTTGTAATCCAGGAATAAAAAAAACTTTCCGATGAGTCCGGAAGAAATTTTCTTCTATTAATTCTCCCACAAAGTTCGTTTTCAGGTTGCTGATAATCCCCTGAAATTCCGGCATAAACCACTTCGTTTTTTATTCCGTTGCTTCATGGTCTTATCACCTGAAAACGGGTAAGGTTCCATAATTAATTTATTCAAACTTTTAAAAATTAAGATTATGGAAAAGCTGATGATTCAACAACCAGAATGGTGTAAAGTAGCGGAAGTAGAATTGGTATATAGATCCAAAATAAGAGCTTCTGAAAGACCTGTTATCAAAAGTTCAAAGGACTGCTACAATCTCTTAACTCATTTATGGAACATGGATAAGATTGATCTGCTGGAAGAATCTAAAGTGTTATTTCTTAACCGGTCGGCAAGAGTACTTTGTGTTTTTGAAGTATCTTCCGGAGGGATTACCGGAACCGTTGTAGATATCCGCTTAGTTCTGGCAGTTGCACTAAAAACACTTGCAACAACATTGATACTTTCACACAATCATCCAAGTGGAAATCTAATACCAAGTCTTGCAGATGAACACCTAACGCTTAAGTTAAAAGAAGCTGCAAAATTGCATGATATTGTGGTAGCGGATCACCTGATTATTACCAGTGAATCTTACTTATCATTTGCAGATAAGGGGCTTCTTTAAGTCCCTTTTTTTTTGTAAAAAGTGTCTCTTTTCGGAGGCATTTTTTTTATTTTAAGAGATGCTTTCGCTGTAAAAATGACTTGTGATCTACAATAGAACTGTGCACAAAGGTAGATTCTAAAGGGCGTGTAAATCCCAGTAAAAGCGTTGATCCGGGTTTTATATTATTAACTATTTCTGATTTATAATTGTACGATAAATGTAAGATTAACCTGACTGAAATGCTGCCATGTATTGCAGGAAGATAGCAATGGATTTACCTTTAACTGGTCAAGAATTATAAGTGAAAAAGATTAGTGATGAAAAGGACAAATTATAAAAACAGAACCTTCTATTTTTATTTCAATAGCAGGGTAATCTATTACCTGGTAGAAAGCTATTTCAATCCCTTTATTTATTTCAAGATAACCAATTTAGGAAGATGTTTCAAGGCCATAGTGTGCCAGCATCTGCACACGGCAAGATGTACAAACGTTACCACGTTTGAAATCTTGCCCTTTCACTCCGAAGTCGTTTCGGGGAATTGTTTTAGAATATTAATGGACAGGAAATAAATACATAATGATTATGAAGAAGCAAGAAAATGAGGTGCGGAAAATCTTTATTAAAGTTCGGATGAATGAGCGTGAACTGAACCAGGTGAAAACGAGACAGCAGCAAACTACCGAAAGAAGCCTAAGTGAATACATCCGTAAGGTGTCTATGCAAAGACCGGTAATAGTAAAATATCGTAATCAGACCGCTGATGATTTTTTAAAGCAGATGTTGGAACTGAAAAAAGATCTAAATGGAATCGGAAATAATTTTAACCAGGCAGTGCATAAACTTCACATCCTGGATACGATCCCGGAATTCCGGATGTGGATAGGTCAATATACCAATTTGCATAAAAAGCTTGTAGAGAAAGTAGAGGAAATCAAATTGCGGATGAATCAACTTTATGACCAATGGTCGCAAAAATAACCTTCCCAAAAAGAATAGAAGCGGCACTCAATTACAATGAGCAAAAAGTGCAGCATGCAAATGCTATTTGTTTGCACGCTGAAAATTATTTGAACGAAAACCCGGAGATGAATTTCTATGAAAAATTAAACGGCTTTAAACGGCTCAATGAATTGAATGATAGAGCCACAATTAAAACACTACATGTATCCTTAAATTTTAGTCCTTCTGAAAAAATAAACGATAGCAAGTTGGTAAGTATTGCTGCTGATTACATGACAAAAATCGGGTTTGGTGAACAACCATTTCTGGTTTACAAACATGAGGATGCGGGGCACCCTCACATCCATATTGTCAGCACAACCATCAGGGAAGATGGCAGCAGAATCAATACCCACAACATCGGTAGAAATCAATCTGAAAAAGCAAGGAAGGAGATTGAACAATTTTATGGATTAATAAAAGCACAGGAACAAGAAAAATCTTTGTCTCAAAAAATAAAACCAGTAGCAATGGAAAAAGTCAATTATGGAAAACAAGAAACCAAACAAAGTATTTCAAATATTGTAGCAGCAGTTTTTAGTCAATACAAATTTACTTCCTTACCGGAGTTTAATGCAGCGCTGAAACAGTTCAATGTTGTTGCAGACAGAGGAAAAGAAGAAGGTCGAATTTATAAGAAGGGAGGATTGGTTTACCGGATCCTGGATGAGAATGGCAAAAAGGTAGGAGTGCCCATCAAAGCAAGTTCTTTTTGGTGCAAACCTATTTTAAAAAACCTGGAATTAAAGTATATCCAAAACGAAAATTTTAAAAAGTCTCTAAAGCCAAAAACGAAGAAAGTATTGGATGAGTGTTTATCAAAAAATCCGGGCAGCATGCGGCAATTCATGACTGACCTGGAACAAAATCAAATCCATACTGTTTTGCGTCAGAACCCACAAGGAAGAATCTACGGAATCACCTTCGTGGACAACCAACATAAATGTGTTTTTAATGGGAGTGATTTGGGTAAAGGATATAGTGCAGCTTCCTTAGAAAGACAATTTAATTCACCACATGAAATAAGGGCTAATTCAAATTTAAATACAACCACTTTGCCGGATAAAAAACAAACTGATTCCGGGATAAATAAATCGTTCCAAACAGACAATTCAACCACGAAAATAAAGTCAAATTTTTTGGAGGTGTTATTAGATCCCGAATACCAGAATCTCCATAATGAAGTTTTAAATCTTTTGAAAAAGAAGAAGCGAAAACGTAAAAATCGCAAACCAAATTTGTAACAATTAAAAAGCAAAAAATGTCAACTACAGGAGAGAATGAACAGGGGTTAAGAAAGGTCATTGATCTGACGAGATTTGGCAGCATATTTATCTTGTTGCTACACTTTTATTTTTTCTGTTACGCTGCCTTTAAACAGTGGAATATTCAAAGTGTGATTACGGACAGGCTTTTGCAAAACATCATGAACACAGGATTATTTACAAATCTACTGTGGTCCAAATTTATCGCCCTGGGTTTATTGATCATTTCTTTATTAGGTGCCCAGGGCAAATTAGAAGAGAAGATCAGCAAGCGAAGTATTGCTGCTTATTGTGCCATTGGTGGCTTGCTTTTCTTTGGTAGTGGACTGTTGTTCCAATTAAAGGAATCTACGCAGTTCATAGCCATCATTTACATGGCAATAACCGGTTTGGGATTCCTGTTGATCCTTGCAGGTGGTAATTTGCTTTCCAGGTTAATTAAATTGAGTTTTACAAATGATGTTTTCAACTCATTAAATGAAACCTTTCCACAGCAAGAAAAACTACTCTTAAATGAATTTTCCATCAACCTGCCAGCGCTCTATAATCTGAAAGGAAAATTGAGGAAAAGTTGGATAAATATCATCAATCCTTTTCGTGGTTTATTGGTTATCGGCAGCCCCGGCTCCGGGAAGAGTTGGTTTGTTATTCAACATGTCATCAAGCAGCATATTGAAAAAGGTTTCGCCCTCTTTGTCTATGATTTTAAATACGATGATCTTTCAAAGATCACCTACAATTGGTTGCAATTAAACCTAAATAAATATCCCGTAAAACCATCCTTCTATGTCATCAACTTTGACAATCTTTCAATCTCTCATCGCTGCAATCCCTTAGATCCTAATTCGATGATGGATATCACCGATGCCACCGAATCGGCCAGGACAATCCTGTTAGGATTGAACAGAGAATGGATAAATAAACAGGGTGATTTCTTTGTTGAATCTCCCATCAATTTTGTAACGGCCATCATCTGGTTTTTGCGAAAATATGCCGATGGAAAATATTGCACTCTCCCACATGTTATAGAATTGATGCAGGCAGACTATGAAGAACTGTTGCCGGTCTTAAATTCCCAACCGGAAATTGAGGTATTGGTAAATCCATTTATTACGGCATATCAAAACGATGCCATGGAACAATTGGAAGGACAGATAGCCTCTGCAAAAATAGGCATGGCACGCCTGGCTTCACCACAACTTTATTGGGTTTTATCGGGCAATGATTTTACCCTGGATATTAATAATCCAAAACATCCTAAAATAGTTTGCATGGGTAACAATCCGGAGAAACAACAAATTTATGGAGCAGTATTATCGCTATATATTTCCAGATTGGTCCGGCAGGTAAACAAGAGAGGCATGCTAAAGAGTAGCTTAATATTTGATGAATTTCCAACCATTTATTTCAACAATATGGATAGCCTCATCGCCACTGCAAGAAGCAACCAGGTAGCCACAACTTTAGCTATGCAGGATTTTAGTCAGCTAAGAAAGGATTACGGAAAGGAGAAAGCTGATGTTATTATAAACATCGCCGGAAACATAATCAGCGGCCAGGTAATGGGGGAGACCTCTAAGCTTTTATCCGAACGCTTCGGTAAAATAATGCAAGACAGGCAGAGTGTTTCTATTAATCGAACGGACACATCCATCAGTCGCTCCAGACAACTGGACAGTGCCATTCCTGCCTCTAAAATTGCATCACTTTCTTCCGGTGAATTTGTTGGCCTTGTTGCAGATAACCCGGATGAAAAGATCAGGCTGAAAATGTTCCATGCAGAGATCATAAATGATGTGGAAAAACTACAGGCAGAAGCAAATTGTTTTAAAGAAATCCCCATTGTTTCCAAAGTGACCCAACAGCAGGTATTGGATAATTATTACCAGGTGAAGATGGATGTGAAGAAGTTGGTGGAGGAGGAGGTGGGGAGGTTGAGGGGAGGTTGAGGGAGGGGTAGGCGAATAAGGCAAAGAGGGAGTCTATTTGTGGGAACAGTTTCTTCAGTTTTGCGGTTTTTTATTTTACAAAAAATTTGAATAATAAAACTTCTGTTATCTCAAAATTATTATTGCTATACAATAAATATATATCTTTTTGAGGGGAGGTTTTTCCATGAAATTCATTGGTGGAAAAGTACGATAAAGTAAAAGGAAAAACATGATTAAAAGAATTTAGCGGATAGGTACTTTAGTACTTCATAAAAACGATTTTTATGTTTGATAATATAGCTTTAAATGTAGTCATAGGTCTCGTTTTTATTTATCTGTTGTATAGCCTTCTTGCTACAGTTATTTCAGAAATTATTGCTACTGCTATTGGTTTAAGGGCACGCAACTTAAAGGAAGGTATTAACAGGATGCTGAATGATGATGAAGATGACAATGGTTTTTTTGCTAGGCTTTGGGACTCCTTAAAACTCACAAAAAATCCTACGAATAAAAGAATTGAGAAATTTTATTCAAACCCTGAAATTAAATATTTAGGCAGTACAGGGATTTTTAAAAATCCTTCATCCTTCAAGGCAGTAACTTTTTCCAGAACCTTACTTTATGAATTAAATGGAAAGAAGCCCTTAAATAAGGATTTAATAAAAGAGGAAATTCTACATTCAATTGATCCTCAAAAATATCCGCGCACATTAAAAGAAGAAGTTACGGATGACCACGTACCAACCCTGGACAAGCAAACAGCGGAGTTTGTATTAAGCCTGTACAATGATTCTTATGGCGATCTTGTGAAATTCAAACTGCAACTTGAAGCCTGGTTTGACAGGACCATGGAGCAATGTACGGAATGGTATAAGCGTAAAATACAGATTGTATTATTGGTTCTGGGTTTTATGCTTGCCTGGTTTTTCAATGCGGATACATTTTCTATAATCGGAAAATTATCAACCGACAAAGATGCACGCAATGGTTTGGTTACAATGGCAACGGCTTATGTGGGAGCCCATCCCGATACACCAAATGCTCCGCGGCTAAATTTAACTGATGTACAACGTGATTCTCTTTTATTGGTTAAAAAACAATTAGAAGAAGATATTACCAAAGCCAATACCATTTTGGGAACAGGTGGCTGGCTGCCGGATACTGTAATGGTATTCTTAAATTCAAAAAATCAAAAATCATATACGCCTTTTATTGACCCGGCGTCATTATCTGATTGTGACAAAAAAATTGAAGCAGGAAATAAAATTGGCTTTAGCACAAGCGAAAAATGGAATTACTTTTTCCGGATGATAGGTCATCATTTTTTTGGATTCCTCGTTACGGCCATTGCTATTTCTCTTGGCGCACCATTTTGGTTTGATTTGCTGAATAAGTTAATGAAGCTGCGGACGTCAATAAAACAGGACATGGACTCTACGGATACTAATGCAAGTGGGAGTGTTTCACCTTTAAATAGAGAAGGATGAAAGCAAGAGTAATTGTACCTCTTAATATAAGAACGGGTAATCCAGAGATTTTACCGGATAACAACACGGGCGATAAATATTATAATGAGGGTGAAACTATTGATATAAGTGAAATAATTATTGGAGAAAAGTATAAAGATAATAGTATCTGGTATAAGTTATTAAATGGAGGTTTTGTCTGGAGCGGTGGAGTTGATGATACAGACATTAAACTGCACTTGAAAGAACTAACTCCGTTAATACCAAGATTCAATTATAATCAATTGATCAAAAACATCCCTGATAATTGGAGAAAAAGTGGAGGTAAAGGAGTTAAAGTGATAATTATGGATACAGGAATAATTAAGGAGCATAATGACTTAAAAGTAGCAGAGGAAAATTATTTTGATTATTATTTAAGCCCTCCTGGAATATTTGATATTAAAGGGCATGGTACGCAGGTAGCAGGGATAATTGCTGGCAATACAACCTTAAATGGAATAAAGGGAATCGCTCCTTTATGCGAACTCATAAGTTTTAAGACTGTTTCTGACACGGGTTCCCCGGCAAAGACTAGTATTTTAAATTCAACTAATCAGCTACAAAAACTTTCAAACGAAAACGACATTTTAATTATTAATGGCAGTTTCAGCTTAAATAAATCTGAGGAACTTGATTTGTGGTTTCAAAACCTTCCTACCAATATTATTTATATAAGTGCCGGGGGAAATAATGATTTATTATTTAGTGATACAATACTATTTCCGGCAAATTTAAGAAATATCATAGCGGTGGGATTTATCAACAACAAAGAATATGGAGAAATCAAAAAACCTTTTAATAAGTCCTTAGATTACGTTTATATAGGGGATTCATTATTAAGTACTACCGTCCCTCCCCCGAATAATTATGAGTCATTTTCGAGAACAAGTATGGCAACTGCAATTGTTACAGGAATTGTAGCTCTAATGATTTCATCCATTGAGGATAAGAGACAAATTAAAGTAGAAGATATAAAAAGAATGCTGAATGCAAATTTTCCTTTGGTAGGAATAAAACCAAATGACTTTATAACTATTTATAAAATAAATGAATAGATCATGAAAACAAAAATCTTAATTTTTTCACTTTATATTCTATTTTCCTTAACCATAAAAAGTGAAGGACAGAACGCATACCAAGACGCTGTTTTTCTAAAAGCCCATGTTAACATTGATAATGAAATAGACAAAACAAGTGATTCGTCAATTGCCATCCTATATAATTATCTAAACGATTCTCTTAAAACCATTTATATCAATTCTTCAGGAAATATTATCCGGGATAGTATTAAGAATTATTATGATAAATTAAATGAATTTATTGAGGTTTCAGGTAGTAATGAGAATTTAGGTTCATTTCTTTCACAAATCAGTCCTCTTGGGTTTTCAAAAAATACAACTGTTATCGCCGATGGCATCGGAAAATTCCTTGCAAAAAGAACAAAACAAGAATTGAATGTTTTATTTTTCGATAGGTTTCGGGAGTTTTTAAATACGCATCCTGAAATTGGCCAACTATTTCCATCAACGGCTATTTTATTAAATTCAATTCTCAACCAGGAATATTCCAATTTGCTTTCTACATTACGGGCAGCATTTGATAGCGATTTAAAATCCATTCTAAGAAACATAGCTGCTATTGCTGATATAGATACAACAGCATGTAATAAATGTAGTACTGAAAAAAAACAAAAGGATTGCAAAGAACGATTGAGGACCATACAAAAGTTTTTAACTGATTCTGATCAGGGCCGGGCACTTGTTGCTGGACTTTTGATTGCCGATGGAGCAATTTCTAAACAGAACCCGGCGGATATTTTATCATCATTAGTTGGTAATAATACAATAAGAAAAATTAATGGCGATGTATATAATTCAATAAGTTTATTAAATATTTTTTCAGAAAGTTTACGTAGTGACGGTACTTCGGAAATCTGGATTTCTAGAGGTGAGCTAAATTTATTAATAAATGATCCTGTGACTTTAAATATTTACTTGGGATTGATTTATGAGTTGGTAAAAAACAAGCAAATTAAGATAGGTGGACTAGCTGTTGCAGCCAATTATATTACTCCTGCAAATGTTTCCAGACTTAAAGAATATATTATAAAAATTGAGGAAGCAGGAAAAAACCTTGAATTATCATATAAAAAGTTTAAAGAGGAAAGTAATGATAGTAATAATATAAAGTTGTCACAGGCTAGTAAGTTTGTCGGAGCTGTCCATTCTTTCTTTGATTTAGCAATACAATATAAAACCATCCATCCTTCTATCCCTGCGCCTGATAATTCGGTTAAACAGATTTTTCTCTATGTTGATACATCTTTGAGTGTAGTACAAAAAATACTGGCTAAAGAATATTATGGCGCTGTATTATCAGCAACTGTTCTGCTTGAAAACGTACTTAAAACAAGAGATGATTTTAATGCTGATGGCCAGTTAATCTCAACCAAAACTAAAGAGCAGGACAGTGCCTTAGCAAAAAAGCAATTTCTTCGTTCCTTTTTACGCTATTCAAATTTTGCAGCAAATGTAGTTGCTGCAAAAAATTCTGATGATGTTGAAAAAGCGATTGAGGCTATCGCTTTGCCACCAGGGAGCGCTTCTATTAAAAGAACAACCAATTTTAATTTAGCTTTTCAGGCCTATACCGGATTTGTGGGTGGAGATATAAATGGTCAAAAGGGCACATTTAACTCTGTTTCAGTTTATGCTCCTCTGGGAATTGCATTCAGCATTGGTTTACGTCCAGGGTTCCGACCCCGCTTTGCAGGAATTCAAAACCCTGAAAATAAAAAAAGCTGGGGATCACTTACATTATTTGGTTCAATGATAGATGTGGGTGCGGTTGTATCCTACCGTTTTTACCACCCTGATGAGAAGCTTTCTGATAGTGTAAACATTGCCTGGGCAAACATTTTTGCACCCGGAGTTAACCTTGTATATGGTATTCCAAAATGGCCAATATCGATTGGTTTTGGCGCACAATACCAGGCATCCCTGCGAAAAGTTGATGCGGCTACAGCTACGATTGCTGAAAAATCAGGGCTTAGGTATAACTTCTTTCTTGCCTTAGATCTGCCGGTGCTAAATCTTTATACTTCAAAAAGATAATTATTAAAAACTAAAATCCCGACTCCAATGTCCCGTCAATCAATCCTCACCACAGCCGCCACACAAGACGGCATCAAAGAATCACCTGCTAATTCAAACAAAACAAAATATGGCCAATGGTATGGCTTAGATGGAGTAAAATGGTGTTGCATATTCGTAAGTTGGGTTTATAATCATGCCGGCAATCCGTTGGAGGCAATTGATAATCCAAATGGCTATCAATCCTGCCAATCAGGATATAATTTCTGGAAAAGGAATAACCGGATAGTGAGAGAACCGCAGTCAGGCGATATTGTATTGTATGATTGGACAGGCGATGGAATCTGTGATCATACCGGCATATTCGTGAAATGGCTTGATGCTGCCAAAACTACGTTCCAGGCATGGGAGGGAAACACGGCTCAGAAGAATGATAGTGATGGGGGCCATGTAAATGCTACGCAAAAGAGAAAAAACGTTGGTAAAGGCATTTGTTATTCCGATTGCTCTTGTAGAAGGTTTACCTTCTAACAACGATGACAATTTAAGGAAGGGTGACAGGGGAAGCGATGTCACTTCTCTACAAAAAATGTTGCATGATCTTAATTTTAAAGTTACGGTGGATGGAATGTTTGGATCTGAAACGGAGAATATAGTCAAAGAGTTTCAGCAAAAACATTCATTATCTGTATCAGGTATTGTGACTCCGGCGGTAATAGGACTTATCCAGGAAGAGATTTCTTTACCATCGGTTCCGGAAAAAAAATTCATCAGTGGGGCATTTCTCAAAAAAGGAGATAGCGGTAGTGCTGTTGTTAGTATTCAGCATGCAATAAATACGCTTGGAGCAAATCCTGCTGTTGATGAGGATGGTGTATTTGGAAATGATACGGTAACAGCTGTAAAGAATTTTCAGAAACAAAAGAGTTTACAAGCTGACGGCATCGTTGGGCCAGCCACGTTTGCAGCCTTAGGAATTACAGATGTTTAGTTGCCCGGTTTTATGAAGTAAATTCATTTCTCCTTTTTATATAGCCGCTGAATTTCTCCTGCATTATTTTTTGATGACTCAATAATATCTTTTATGATGGATGAAAAAAATAAAACGGATGCTCAAATCAAATTAGAAAAGGAGCAGAAAGAGTACCTCACCCTATCAGAAGGATATAAATTTTTATCAAAAGGTTTTTTAAATGCCGCGTCTTTGGGTGCTGGGTTTGTTTTTGTAATCATAGTAATACTTAAACTTTTCCATGCAGAATTTTTATCCGTCTTTCAATATTTCTTTCTTTATTTTTCGCTTTTCGCATTTTGTATTTCAGTAGCACTGCATTGGCAATATCAAAGTTTATTAAAAGATACACTGAGTGAATTTTCAGGAGAGATTAATTTGTTTGCACAAAATAAAAGTTTTGATAAGCGTATTCGAAAAAGCCGCAAAACAGTTTACGACAATAACGTGCCTTTTTACATAGGTATTTTTTCTTTCCTCCTTGTTTTACTATTTTGGCTGGTTCCGTCTGGAAACAATGAACCCTGCAAAGAACCTGCTGCGCAAGTTTCAAAAAGCGATGGCAAAATCACCATCGATCTTTTACAGATAAATGATGTATATGAAATTGCCCCGCTTGATAATGACAGGATTGGCGGTATGGCAAGGATCGCTACTTTAAAAAAACAATTTCAACATCAAAATCAAAACACATTGCTTATAATGGCAGAGGATTTTTTAAGTCCTTCTGTTTTCAATTCAGTAAAAAGTCCTTCCGATGAAAATATTGCCGGCAAACAAATGATAGCCGCTATGAATGTAGCGGGCGTTGATCTTGCAACATTTGGCAATCATGAATTTGATGTACCCTATAATGTGCTGCAGCAGCGCATGAACGAAAGCAGTTTTCAATGGGTATCTTCTAATGTTTATCATAAAACCGCTTCCGGCAGCATACCATTTCAAAAAAATAAGTTTAATATTCCAACATCGTGGAAGAAAACTCTTTTTAATGATAGTGGAATTCCTTTTACTATTGGCTTTTTTGGATTAACAGTACCTGATAATAAGGGAGGGGATCCGGAATATGTTCGCTATGATTCCACGCTAAGCACGGCAAAAAAAATATACTCATCGCTTGCTCCCAGTTGTGATGCCGTGATAGCCGTAACCCACCAGGATTTAAAAGAAGATTCAATGCTTGCGGTAGCCATTCCACAACTTACCGCGATAATTGGAGGACACGAACATGACATGCAATTTGAAATCGTTGGAAACGTAATCATATCAAAAGCACATTCAAATGCCCGGGACATTTTTCATTTAAAGCTTTTGCTTAACAGAAGAAACAATACAACAAGTGCATCAATCGTACATGAACTGATATCGGTTGATACAACTATTAAGCAGGATTATTTAACTAAGATAATTTGTGAAAGGTGGATGGATGCAGCCAAAGTATATTTTAAAAAAGCAGGCTTTTCACCCGATATGGAAATTTGCAAAAGTTTTACTTCAGCTCTTGATGGTAAAGATGCTTCATTAAGAAACGGGCAAACAAATTTAAGCATGCTTATAACGGATGCCATGCTATGGGCCGGTGAATCCAAAGGTTGCGACGCAGCCCTTTTAAATTCAGGTTCCATAAGGGTAGATGATATCATCAGGCCTCCAATAATACAATATGCGGTACTTCGGGCTTTGCCCTACGAAGGGAAAATATGCATCGCAAAAATGAAAGGCTGGTATCTTAAAATGCTTCTTGATTCTGCTGCACATCTTAAAAATGAAAGCGCGTTTCTGCAATATTCATTTAAGCCGGGCAAACTTCCCATCGCTGATTCTTTGACCTATTCAATAGCCATCGGAGATTATCTTATAAGCGGTAAGCAAAGCAAGCTGGAATCTTTAAAAGAAGGAACTCTGGGCATTACGGGTGCTGTTATGTATCCTTTACCAGCTGACAGCAATTTATATGATCTAAGAAAAGCAGTGATAAATTATATTAAGAAATATTGTGGTAAAAAGGAACTGGATAGGTATAAGTCTAAGGATAGTTAGCAGCGTTTTTATATAAATAGAATAATGAAATCAATTTATATTTTTTGCGATCCTGTTACCTCCTTGTTTCAACCATAATAGTTGTATTAATACCTTAATGTAAGAAGCTATTTTGAAATGTGAATAATTTAGTCTTTTCAACTTTAATTCTGGTTAAATAAATATTTACAATTATTTACATTTTAGGAAGGTTCATTCCAGAAAGAAGAAAGGTGAATTAAATCTGTTCTGAAGCAATTTATACAACTCAGGTTAAACTAGGTGATTATAAAAATCAACATATGAAAAAGTTAAATGTATCTCCTCCTATAGTTCTGATTATACATGGGTTTGCATGTCGAAAGGAAAGGTATGGCGAATTAAAAAAAATAATTGAAAAATCCTATCCAGGTTGCGATCCAATAATTCCAGACTTTGCACTACCATTTATTTCCACTACCCATCCAAATAAAATTGTCAATGATTTATTACTGGTTCTTGATGATGCTTGGGAAGCATATTTATCAAACAGAGGTCCTGAAGATCAACTTCCTGAAATAATCATTGTAGGTCATAGTGCAGGTAGTTTGCTGGCGAGGAAATTATATATAGTCGCTCGTGGGGAAAATCCCAACTGTCCATTCGAAACCAGCGTTACCAATAAAAAACCGAAGGAATGGGCAAAGCAGGTCGTAAGAATAATTTTAATTGCAGGAGTTAATAATGGCTGGACAACAACACACCACCTAAATAACAGGATGGCAATTAGTATTGGTATAGGTATATTACTGGGCCATATAGTAGAAATTATTTCTTTTAAAAAACCTTTTGCATTTCAAATTCGTAAAGGAAGCCCATTTATTTCTAATCTGCGTTTGCAATGGATATGGATGAAGAAAGAATCCAAGGCTAAAAATCTGCACGAACCTCTCACCATACAACTTTTAGGAACAATTGATGACATTGTACCCCCCGATAACAATATTGATATTTACAGCGGATCAAACTTTATTTATCTGGAAGTACCAAATTCAGGTCATGTAAACATTTTGGACCTGGATGATTCAATTGTGGGGTTAAGTAAAGAACAAATGGATAAACGAAGGGGAAGAGCAGTAATAATTGGACACGCATTACTGAAAAATAAAAAGGATTTATTAGAAGAGCAAAAAAATACAGTAGGCGAACTCTCAGCAATAGAAAATACTGACATAACAGATGTTGTATTCGTTATTCACGGTATCAGAGATACTGCCTATTGGACTGAAAAAATGGCTAATAGGATAAAAGCTTATGGCTTTACGCAAAAAAAAATATTTGCAACAGAAACTTCTTCTTATGGGTATTTTTCAATGCTTGAATTTCTTCTTTTAAGGAAGCGCCTGGCTAAAATGGAATGGCTTGTAGATCAATACATAGAAAACCTGGCACTTTATCCAAATGCTCAAAATGCTTTTTCATTTTTTGGCCATAGCAACGGTACTTATCTTTTAGCTGCTGCCTTAAAAAAGTATCCTTCGATAAAATTTAAAAATGTAGTTCTTGCCGGAAGCGTTGTAAATAAAAACTTTTCGTGGAATCAGCTAAAATCTAATAAAAGAATTGCTAATTATTATAATCTTACCGCAACGGATGATTGGGTAGTTGGGATTTTTCCGAAAGCATTCGAAAATTTACCTTTTATGGACTTAGGCTCAGGTGGCTTCGATGGATTTAGAAACATGCCTATAAAAAACCAACTGACATATATTAAAGGGGGACACAGTGAAGGAACCACAGAAAAATATTGGGACGAAATTGCTTATTTTATTGTGCATGGAAACGCGAGAAATAATGCTTCAGCATTTGTGCCCTTTAAAAGACCACTTTTCTGGAAAATTGTCGGCTATGCTGCTCCTCTACCTTTCCTAATAGGAGTTGGCTTTATCTTTTTTATTGGATATTTTATTGGAATATCGTTAGTTGATAAGGGATTTAAATTGGAGAATATAATTTTAATCGAGTTATTATATTCATATGTGATTTGGAAAATAATTACAAGATTTTGAACCTCTATTAGGACTACGATAACTTTAGTCTGCTTATTACTGTATTAGCTTTTATATTATTTAAAAAAATCTATTTATTATGAATAAACTTGCTCCAGAAAAGCATAGACCACTGCTTATCGTCTGGTCATTAATTCGTAATGTAGGATACCTGTTTATACTTTTTATACTTAGCTTTATTCTGTTAAATGTACCGGATCAATCTAAAGATTTTATTATTGCCTTTTTAGACGGGTCTGAACCATCTTATTATTTTTCAGTAGCCGTTTTACTATTTTTCTGGTCCTACATTACCTGGTACAGCGCTTGCGTAATTTTGGAAATTAGTCCCGTAAATCTTGAATTTATTAATGAGAAGATTGCAAAAATCTTTTGTATGTGTATAGGGTATATTCCATCATTGGTATTGGCAATCACTTTTTTTAAAGCTGTAACTGTTGATCATACTTGGTTTCCTCTAATTTTAGGTTTTGTATCCTTATTGTTGGGGATGCTGTTTTTACTTTTTTTTAAATGGAGAAACAAACAAAACTTTCAAAATGACAAATGGCCTAGTGAATCTGCCATTGCGAAACATAATTACGACGCACACGGTTTCGAAAGTACTCCTACTATTAAACAGGAAATTAATTTCATTCGCAAATATCCGAATGTATTATACTATTTTAAAACTCTGGGTATTGCGTTTGTTTTGCTTTGGGGATTTCTTTGCATTCCTTCAATATTAATCCCGGTCAGCCGGATGTTAAGGCCTGCCTCCGTTATTATTTTAATTTTAGCATTTTTTACTTATTTATCTACGGTAGTCTATTATTTTCACGATCTTAAAACTCGCCCGTTTATATTTTTTATTTTGGCCTGGTTAATTTTTTCCAGTATATGGAATGATAACACAAAAATTCCAATCACTAAAGGCTTTAAAGATCTAAAAGATTTCAGGTTCGCACCCGGGGAAGCTTTTGGTAAATGGTATCACATAAAAGATTCTGTGTGGAAACTGTCTGATTCAAATACTGCTATGCCTGTTATTTTCATTGCAACACAGGGAGGCGGTATAAGAGGAGAAATGTGGACGAGCGAGGTACTTCATCTATTAGAAGATTCTTTGCCGGGTTTTTATAACCAGGTATTTTGTATCGGTGGCGCATCAGGGGGAACTGTTGGCGCAGTTTACTATAATGCATTTGTGTATGATTCCTTAAACAATAAAAAAAACAACTCATGTATCGGTTTTAAAAACTTTCAAACATTTACAAAAGCAGATTGCATTTCACCCGTTACCGCGTCATTTGCATTTGGCGAAAACCTTCAGCATTTACTGCCCTTTCGGGTTGCTGGCCTGGAACGCTCAAAAATAATGATGGAAGCATTCAGCAAAAGCTATAAAAAGAATCTGAATTCTCCCCTGGCAGATTCTTCTTTCCTCTCTATGTATTATCCAAATGATGACTCCACTAAGTTCAATTGTGCTATACCGTCTCTCTTTATAAATGGTGTGGTAGCCGAAACCGGACAGCGTGTAATCACCTCAAACCTGAAACTAAGTGGATCCAAAAATTTCGATGATGATGTTGACTTTTTTGCTAAAATAAAAGGCCATATTACCATTGCAACTGCATCGCTGAATTGCATGCGTTTTCCACTTCTTCTTTCAGGAGGTTTATTTAACAGGCGAATAAAGACGGATAGCGGTTATTCAGTGGGACATCTTGTTGACGGTGGTTATAGAGAAAATACCGGCCTGCAGGCAATGTATAGTTTGATGAGTGAATTAAAGGATAGTTTCAAAGGGAAGGACATAAAACCAATTCTTATTTATCTAAGAAACGGAGGCAGTGAATCTGATTCTGCCAAGGCCGACACCACCTGTGCCGCCATCCGGATATTACACGACATAAGGGTGCCTTTTACTGCCCTGCTAAATGTTAATGGAACCTCCGTTCCTTCATTGGGGATAATGCATATGATCGATCAACAAATAAAAAACGGAAACCCTCTAAATATGTACTATAACAAGATATGGTTAAAGGATCCGCTTTATCATGACTCAACACAAATTTTTCCTTTGGGCTTATATATATCAGAAGGCGCGGCTATTAAACTGCAAGCCCGGGCTCAAAAAGTACCTAATATAAATACTGAATTAATGGATACATTAAGAAGATACTTTCAGACAAGGTGATAGTTTTCAAATAGTAATACGCTGGTCTTAAAGGAGCAGGAATTTTTTAATTATTTATAAACTGACTTTTTGCTGAAGCCTTTCTTTGATACTAATAATATTAGTAAGCGATTTATTTTAATAACTTTGGAATTAAAGACAAAGAAATTGTTAATAGGGTTATAATTAAAACTAATGCGAATATGAAGAGAAATTGAAACCAAGATGGCTTAACTAAATAAGCAAAATAAAATGCAATAAAAAGTATACAAGAACTAAGACCTACCGAACTTACAATTGTAAGAAAAGTCCTTTGTTTAGTTAAAGGACCAAAGCTTTGATTCCCAAGTATGGATTTCAGGAATTTCTTTAAATTTTTCAATCAAATGATTTGAAATAGCTTTGATTTGCAAACTATATTCCAAAACTTTTAAATCAATTGATAGAGAAATTATTGGTAGCGAGATTAAACTCATAGCAATAACAGACATTTTATTGACATTTCCGATGCTGTTTAGTTTATCACTCATAACTCCAACAGCTAGTACTAATCCTAAAGTTGTTAATTTAAACATCCAAAGCTTTTGAACTTGTGTTAAGTAATACTAATGTTCTTGTTTTAGGGACTTATAATGTTCAATCTTTATCTGCTCCATAAAGAATTTTTAATAAACTTTAATGTTTAAGAACTGAGAAGTTTTTCCAAATATAAAACGCTCTTGGTTAAATAGTGATTTATGCCGCCTTGAAAAATATAATCCATCTTATTTTCAATTTTTCAGAAAACTAAATTACAATATTTGAATGGAAAAAATGGTGGCTAGTTAAAATTCACAGGATATGGAGTGTAATGGACAAAATAATTGGTCTTTTTTTAGACGTTTTATTCAAGTGGACAAAATAGTTGGTGTTTATTTTTGGAGTTTTGAACGAAAATGATTCTGATATTTTATTTTTACTTCATCAAATAAAAAGGAAGTAGGCTCTGCTGGAGAGCAACCTTCCAGTTATTAATTTGATGCTCGAAGTATATACTTCAAATAGCTGTTCCATTCTTTTGAACGTAAGCAACCGACTAACCCCATCTTGCCTGCAATATTAAGTGCCGTTATTTTTGCCTGATAAAATAAATGATCATGCCTAATAACCTACTTATTCGTTAAGAGATGCTTGAGATGATTGATCGCTGGAAGCAAAGCGGACTTTCACAAAAATCTTTTTGTGAAAAGTAACAGATTCCCATTCGTAAATTTTATTATTGGCTTAGACGTTCGGGTCTTGAAAAACAGGGAACTAAGAAATCTGACTCTTCTGGTTTTGTAAAGTTGAAAATAAAAGAACCTTTGTCTTCCTCTTCCATAGAGGTACATTTACCATATGGCGCCCGCCTGTTTTTCCACGAACCGGTCAGTGCGGAATATTTAAAAACCCTTCTTAGTTAGTTATGCAACACTTACCTTTTTCCTGCCAATATTATTTATATACCCAGGCTACAGATATGCGAAAAGGTTTTGACAATTTATGCGGTATCGTTAGCTCCCAATTAAAAATGAATGCCTTTAATGATTCTGTTTTTATATTCATCAACAGAAAACGTAATCACTTAAAACTGCTTTTATGGAAGGGCGATGGATTTGCACCTTATTACAAGCGGCTGGAAAAAGGCACTTTTGAGATTGCTGCGAAAACCAGAATAACTCCTCATCTCTTGCTGCACCTCCGGAAGCGGTATAAAAGAGCAGCATAATTTTTAAAAACAGGCGGGTTATCCTCATTATTTAGCGGTTTTTTATAAATCTTTTTTCACACCCGACTTATCCACATTCAACCTACAGTTGATCTTTGAATGCCTTTATTGGCTTACCTTTTAGCCATCAATGCAAGAAACAGTTAAATATAAAGAACTCTACGAAGAACAGCTATCAGGCAAAGAAGATTGATGAACTATCCTTCAAATTACAGGAACTTGCTCACTAGTTAGCCCAGTTTAAAAAACTAACTTTCGGCAGCAAACCTGATCACTTTGTAGCTTCCCATCCGACCAAAGAACAGCCCCAATATGCTCTGGCCCTCGATGTAGAAACAGTTGGAGAATGCAAGATTACTGATGTGAAAAAGATTACTTATCTGCGGACTAAAACAGAGGTAACTAAAAATGCAAAACCGCATCCGGGCCGTAATGCTTTACCATCAAATTTACGCAGAGAAATCATTCTACTGACGTCTGATTTGGACACTTCCAACCTAAAGAAGATTGGAGAAGAGATTACCGAAGTGTTGGATTTAATGCCTGTAGAGTTTTATGTAAAACAATATATCCGCCCTTAATATGTGGTTCCTATTAGCGATACAAATAATACGGTTATACCGCCTCACTTCCTGAACGCATCCTGGAAAAAAGCATGTTTGGAGAAGGTATTGTAGCGCAAATCCTGGTAGATAAATATTGCGATCACATTCCACTTCACCGTCAGTTGCAGCGTTTTAAGAGGATAGGCCTACTGAAGCACAATCAACTATTACAAGCCTGGTATCAAGAGCTTTGAATGAACTTGGCGCACTTTATCAAGCCCATAAAAAAGTCGTTCTGTCAAGCGGTTATTTGCAAGCCGATGAGACACACATAAAAGTAATGGATAAGGGTAAAAAAGGATGTACCCATCATGGTTACTACTGGCTTTACCACGATAGTTTACGTAAACTGGTTTTATTTGATTATCGCCCAGGCAGAGACAGAGCCGGACCGGAGGATATTTTAAAAGATTTTCAGGGATATCTTCATGTCGATGGTTATGTTGCTCATGAAAGCTTTGAAAAAAGGCAGGGCATCCAAGTGATAAATTGTATGGACCATGCCCGACATAAATTTATCGATGCAGCCGAAATGATCCCGGGAGAGCTGAAGAAGCATTGATTCGTTTTCAAAAACTTTATGAAGTGGAACGCGTGATCCGGGACTGGAACTTTTCACCTGAAGATGCTCTGGAGCTTCGCCAAAGACAGTCAGAGGAGACACTCAAAGAGTTCAAGAAATGGTTGACGGATGAATATCAAAAAGTATTGCCTTCAAGTGCCATTGGTAAAGCCATTTCTTATAGTTTACCATGTTGTGAAAAGCTAAGCCTTTATACAACCAACGGTAGTTTGCAGATAGATAATAATCCGGTGGAGAATGCTATAACCACTATAGCTATTGGTCTCAAGAATTATTTATTTGCCGGAAGTCATGATGCGGACCAGGGCGCTGCGCTGCTATGATATACTTTCTCGTTGCTACCGATCGTATGCATGATATTAATCCCTTTGACTGGTTGAAAATATTTTTGAACACATGCATCTTTACACCACTAAAAATAAACATGAACTCCTGCCGCAAAACTGGAAGGAAAAAGTGCAAGAGTAGGTGTAGGAGGATGGGTTCGTCGATGGCTTATTGCAGTATAGACCAAATTGTCTATGTCAAGTTAATGATTAATTGTATAAATTACTTCAAGCCCGTGAAAAGACTGTAAAAGAACCAAATTAAAAAAACAGCCAGTAAGGCAAGAAACATAAACTGTAATAGCGCTATAAGTGTGGGATTTTTTCTTATAAAAGCCTCAACGTCTACTTCATTTTCCTTAAAATAATCTCGCAAAAGCATTGCCCCAAAACTTAGGATTGCAATAAGAATAACTACTCCAATGCTTTCACCGGCTGATAATCCCTTCATTCCATCAAAGATGATTCTCCATATTTCTTCTACAATGAGGAGCATTCCAAGAATAGACATATAACTAACAAATTATTAAAGCAAGATATTTTTTTTATTTGATGAATCCAAGGGGTAGGGGCGTAATAATCAAGAGGCAGCTCTTTTGCTATGGCAAGTTATTTAACTTTCCAAGGTTGGTGTGTCTACAATCTTGAGGTCGGTCGGGACTGCGACCTCGGGTAGGGAGCTACACCAACCACAAAGGAAAAATGTCATGTCTTTATCCTGACTAATGTTTTTTGATAGGTTAGTTGGCTTTTGAAGTATTTTTTTTATCGGTTCAAAAAGTTTCGCCAAACCTCGCATTAAAGAAAGTTGTTAGATAATAAACAACAAATAAAAATGCTCCAAGAAAATATTTCAGGATTTAAAAATTATGACTGAAGTCAATTTAGAACATTGCTACTACTGAATTTATCAATTCTACAATGAAGATAATATTTCAACCAGAGTGGGCAAGCAGAAGTATGAAGCGTGACCATGACTGCCCGAATGGTCTTTAAGGCTGGGGTAGAGGAGCGGATGGGAGAACTGGTAACCACTTCTTATTCTCATCTGGTTTTACGCTGCCACAAGAGCTCCGTTCCTTATGTATGGGTAACTGCAAGTTGTTATTTAGCTTACTCTTTAAATCGGAGCACCATACCATTATCACCTTCTCCAAAGATGTAAAGTATATGGGAGCGACGCCCGGTATTGTTAGCATTCTGCACACCAATGGTCAGAATTTTACTTTTCACCCGCACATTCATAGTAACGTCAGTGGCGGTGGCATAGATGCTGCCGGAATATGGCGCAAAGAAAAGAGAGCCGATGGCCGTTTTTTATTCCTGAGGAAATGTATGGAAAGCATCTTCAAGGGATACATTTTAGACCATCTAAGAAAATACATCTTGATCAAAAAACTGGTTTATGCAAACTTGGAAGAGTTAGAAAATATTTTGGAAATAGTTAGGCAAAAGAATGGAATGCCCATGCTAATGCTCCCTTTAGTGGTCAGTCACACATCATCGAATAAGTACGTTATACGCATTCGCTCCGTTGGATATAACTTTTTATAAGATGTTTTATAAATAGAGATTATCCTACGAGCTAAAGTGGCAATCACTGCCCATTGGATTTTGCATATTGATGACATACACATCAGCTTTAAATACAAGAATTATCTGGATGGCAAAAAGCAAAAAGTAATGAAGCTCACTCATGAAGAATTTTTGCGTCGTTTGAGCAGCATGACCTGCACCGATCTTTTAGGGATACTTCCATAGAACTTTGTTAAGATCCGACACGGTGGTTATCTACATGCCTTGAATAAAATGGAGCATATAGCAGCTGTATGCGAGGAATTAAAACTTCCTACACCTATGCTTAAGGAACACACGCCTGCAGCATTGAAGTTGCTGAAACAAATTGGTAGAAATATCATGGCTTGCCCATTGTGCGGCCAGAGCGAATGAAGCTTGTCAATACTTTAATTAATCACCATGGAGTTTTAATGGACTTTGCCCAAATCAGCAATCGCGGCTCACCAAAAATAAAAAGGACAGGATACTACAGAATCTTTTAATCCCTGAAAATAGAAGTTGTTTTGGGTAAGGGATGCAATGCTCTTCACGCAGAAAATATCCATTCAAAAAATCAGTTGGAGCTTCTTCAGTAAAATCAACGTTCAGAAAATGCACAAAAAACACCTTAGAGTATAGCCATGTTCTAAACTGGTATCGCTAAATCCGTCAGATGGCGGACAAAAAACCCCGGTCTTAAACGGAGGACACTAAAAAGTGGTTGTTTTTATAAAAACTATTTTAGAGCGATTAAGTAAAATATAATTTTTACTTAATCGCTTTTTTTATGCCTTTATTTTCTGTAGTGATTTATGGGGAGCTGCTGATGATGGCATTAAAAAAATTACCCCTATTCGCTAGTTTTTAGCGTTTTTTTCACTATCACATTAGTTTAATGATTCTTTTTAAGTTAACTGTGAAAATTGCCATTGCTCCTTGCATCTGCATGTTATTTATGCCATAAGATATTGCTCTACTATAACCATGTACATTTTTCAACTCACTATTTTTTGCCTCTATTTTGTATCGATGTTTTGATTTTTGGAGATAATAATCTGTTTCCTGAAAAATAATTTGTTCCTGGTGTAGGTTTGATTTTATTGATACTGAATACGATTTTGTTTTTGCACCATCTTTATAACAGCCATTTTTTAAAGGACAGGATTTACATTTTTCTACATCAAAATAGTAAGTACTCATTTGCTTTTTCCCAACATTTTTTTACCCTGACGTGCTTTTCGTATGGCTATATGACCTGCAGGGCAAACAAACATATCTGCATCTTTATTGTAATCAAACTTATCTTAATCTTTTCTAAAGCCTTGAGTTATGGTAGGATTTAACTTGGCCACTACTTTAATATTTTGTTCACCGGCGAGACTAAGATTTTCTTTTCCTGAATAGGCTGCGTCGCCACTAATGGTATCTACAGCAATACCTTTTTGCTTGCTGATTTCTAATAGTTTTGGAAATTCCGGGCCATCTCCATTTTCTCCTGATGTTACCACAGCCGCTGTTATGATACGTTCTTCGGTCATTGCCAAGTGAGTCTTATATCCAAAGAAGGAGCTATCGGCAGATTTATGGCCCGTTTAGCATCAGTATCTTTTGATAACGTAAAATTTTCCCGGGTGTCTTCTACCGTTTCTTTTAGCAGGTTTAATTTTTCTTTTACTGCCGGTATTTAACTTACAGATGGGTCTTTTTCTATTCGATCTTCTAAAGTTTTACAATAATCTAATTCCTTTTCCAAATTATTGTCGTTGTTCTCTTCCGGCATACGATCCTTCCATCGTTCATCAAATGAATAGATTGTTTTGTGAAGTATTTTAGACCGTTCTCTTAAGACTTCTATGGCTGAAAAGGGATTAGATCTCGATAAGGTATGTGTAGCATCTACTATTATAGATTTAGAACGAATGATCCCTTTTTCAATGGCTATCGTTACCGTTTTATTTATTAATAGATTTAACAGGTCTGTGTCTTTTAAACGTAGTTTTCTGAATTTTGTCAATGAACTCGGATTGATAACATCTTCTTCTGGATTCATTTCCAAAAAATATTTAAACGACATATCATATCTGGAACGTTCCACTACATCAACATCCGAAACCGCATAAATTGTTTTCAGCAACAAATATTTGAACATCCTAACAGGACTTTCAGCTGTACGTCCATTATTAGAACAGTATTTATCAACCAACTCTTTGTAAATAAATGAAAAATCAATCAAGTCATTAATTTTTCTAAGCAAATTCTCCTTCGGTACTATTAAATCATATAATTCCGAAAAGGTTCTTAACTGAATTTTTTGTTGTTGTAGTAACATTTATTTCAACTTTAATGGCACTTTAAGATAAAAAAAAGGACTTTTTCAGTGCCCTCCTTAACAGATCAGTGATTTTTTAATTTTTACAACCAGCTTTAGGTTGAGAGGTTTTATTCAATACACATAATGTTAGCCTGTTTCTTCCCTTCACATATAAGGAGAACCTGACATCCAATTATTATTTTCCATTGTAATATTATTAATTTCGCTAATTAGCAGCATGTTGGTTTTGACCAGTTTTTTTGTTTTGTTCGTCTTGTTTATCTGTGTCAGTTTGTTGGTTTTGTCCACCTTGATGTCTACTAGTTTCTCTTTCTAGTTGATCAAGTGTTTTTTCAGCCAAAGCCATTCCGTCAACTAAATCTCCAACAGAAATTAAGTTATATCTATACTTGTTTACTTTTTCGTCAAGAAGGCGCCATGCGATTACAAACTTTCTATACTTTTGGTCGGGTTGTACAAAGCCCACTATTGCAATACAAACTGCAGAAATTATTCCAGCAATTTTTTGTGTATGAGTGTCAGAGGAAGCAGCAACAATTGTCGAAGCAAGCACACCACCTATTCCGAATAAATAATGGCATATTGTAAATGCCCAAAAAGTAGTAAACCATCCATCTAACCTTTTTTGTACTGCAGAGGGTATTTTCTGTTCTTCCATAATTGATAAAATTTAAAATGGTAATTGAATGATTATATTGTCTGTCAAAACACCATTCAACATTGGGCTTTGTGCAGGAATGGGATTTGAAAAAAGTCTGCCCGGAACCGCTGTTTATTGAAAAACAAATGTACGAGATAACATCCAAAAGTTCAGCGATATTTGTCCTTTAGCTTTGCTTTATTAGCTTATTTAAAGATATTATTATTATTACGTAATTACTTTTCTTTTCCTATACTCTATTTCTTTTTATCTAAAGAGAATTAAGAATATAAGCCCCACATTAATTCAAAATTTTCTACAATTATAATTAGATTCAAACTACGATCAACTAAGTTGATAGAAAAATTAAATTTAATATATTAAAATCATCCCTTCTTTCAAAAAAACATTTAGAATTTTTTAACCAAAAACCTTCATCCCATCCCTCTCCAACCATAACTCCTTTATTTTCTGCCCTGCCTCTTCCGGTGTCACCCGGATATATTTATAAAAATCCTTGACACTTTTATGGCCACTAATTTTCATGATTAATTCTACGGGGGTGCCTGCCAAGAATTCATTCGTACAAAAAGAACGGCGGCATGTATGACTTGTTATCCAGGTATATTTTGGTTTTACTTCAACGATATCTTTGTTTCCTTTTTTATGAGAATGTTTAATATTTTCTGATATTCCTGCCAGTTGTGCTATCTTTTTTATATGCCTGTTAAACTCTGCATTAGTTGGTGATGGTGTATTATTACTAAAACGGTCATCGAGAATTTTCTTTGCTTCAGGCCTTAAAGGAATAACGACCCAATGATCGGATTTTTGTTGTTTCTTATAAAGCATATCTCCTCTTAAATCATCTTTCATAAGTTTTGAAAAATCTGAAAAACGTAAACCTGTCATACACCCTAAGACAAAATCATCTCTATAGTCCACCAAATGTGGATACAGGGAAAGATCGATCTGGAATATTTTTTTTATTTCATCCCAGTTTAGGTAAACCGCATCTACTTCTTCTTCCAAAATTTTCCAACCATCCATATCAAGAGGTGGAATAATTCCTTTCCGGATTCGATTTCGCAAAAATGTGCGGAACTGCTTGATGGTTTTTCCTACTGTATTTACTTTTAATCCAACGATCTTTATTTTACGTCTTCTTTGAACATATTCGTACATTAAAAAGTCAACAAATTCTTCATAAAAAGTTAAGTTAAGGGTTTCGAATGTGATTGGTTTACATCTGTAGGCTTCAAACTCCAAAAGATGATCTTTCATATTCCGGTAAATACGAGGCATATCCTTACAAACCTTTTTAGTTTTTGATTGGATGTAGTCATCAATTTGAAAGTAAATATCAACGTTTTGAGACACATCATTTTTGTGTACTTTGTTTTCAATTTCCTTAAGATATGCAATATCCTTAGATGGATGAAAATTGGCTTTTACGAAAGTTGCCGGATCTTGTATTTTATTTCTTGAAGCAATTATTATAAGATCTTCTGCAACACGAAACATCTGTTTTATTTTATAATTTAAATCATCGGCCATTCCAAATTTAAGCGGTAAATCCTGGCGGATACTGCCAGATTTTTTATCCCAAAAAGTAGGAGGAATTTCAATTCCTGTATTTAATAAAGGGCGACGTTTGTGATCGAAGGAATACTGAAGGTAAATTACACAAGTTCCATCTTTACGAATAGATCGTTCATTGATAAGATGTTAAGAGACATCTTCATAGCTAAAATTTTATGATGATTTCTTAAATAAATATGCGTAAGATGAAAATATTTAGAATTACTTGCACTTTACTCGCACATTTACTCGCACAAATCATCGATTAAGGAGAAATTAGCCTCTGTAAAGTTAGGAAGGTGCGCGTTTAGCAGACTGTTATAAAACATTAAAAAACAGACAGTTAGAAGTAAAGTGGAGTAAAAACAAGTAAGGATCACAAAACGTGATCCTTACTGTTAGAGGTCCCGAGCGGATTCGTCGTTTCCTCATAATGTATTAAGGATCAGCGGTATGGTATTTTTACTTATGCTTTTACTCTACAATATCAAAAGCTTTATCGCACATTACCTAGATTTATCGAGGTTAAAAATTGAAATTCGAAAGTACTCTTTTTTTCAAAAAACTGAAAAGGATTTCAGCATTAAAATTTCACAATAATCGATTTCTTTTTTGTACAACAAAAAAGTTGAATAGTTTGCAGTTAATGAATTCCATGAAATCTTTTAATGAGAAAGAACTACTTAAACATCTAAGCCATAATAACAAGGAGGCATTTGATGAGATTTACAATAGATATTATCCCAAATTAAGAAGTTATGTTTTGAAGTTTGTTGAAATACCACAATATTCTGAAGATATTGTTCAGGATGCATTTCTTAAAGTTTGGGAAATTAGGGAAAGCATTGACCCAGAAAAATATTTTAGCGGATACTTATTTACCATTACAAGGAATTTGATTTTCAAATTTTTTAAACTGGCAGCAAACAATACCGATGTGATAGATGAAATTGTTATCAGCACTACACCCCAAAAATTTGCTGTAACCAGTAACGAACGATGTACAGTTTTGGCAATTAACGATGTACAGTTTCGGTAATTAAGGATGTACAATGTTTCGGTAAAAAAAGGAGCATGATGTGATTCGAAGTTAAGTGGTTTTTGTTTTAATTTTCGAAGATAGTTTTTCGGTTTTTCATACGGTAACTATCCCCGGTTAATTTAATGATTTCACATCGGAACAACAGCCTGTCGAGAATGGCAGTTGTGATTACTTCATCCCCAAGAGTTTCGGCCCATTCCTTCGGTGATTTATTGGTAGTTATAATAAAGGAAGATTTTTCATGGAGGGTATTGATAAAATGGAAAAAAGCATTGGCCTCATTTTTTTCAATTGATAACATCATAATATCGTCAATGACAATTAAATGAGCTTTCAATAACCTCCTGTAATCCACCATTGATGATCGTAATGTATCCTTTGTTTTTAAAAGATTCATGATATGCTCCATCGTTCTAAAGTAAGCTCTATAGCCTCCTTTTACAGCGTGGTCGCACAATCCGGCTGCAAGCAATGACTTCCCTATTCCATTGGGCCCCATCAAAATGAGGTTAAAATTCTGGTCGAGCCAGTTAAGTTCTTTGAGTTGCTCCAGTCTGGCTTTGGGTAGACTGCCTGTAAAAGAACAATCGTATTGACCCAGTTCATGATTCATTGGCAGCCTGGCAACCTTTATTTTACGTTCCAGGTCTTTTGCACTGCGATGGTTGATTTCAACTTCAAGAAGCATGGTGGCGAACTCAAGATAGCTGATAGACTCTGAGGATGCCTTATCAGCAAGGCTATTGACCTGCTCCTCCACAGCACTCAGACGTAGCTGTTTGCAATAACTGCTCATTTTGTTTTTGTTTGTACTTTTCATTTATTTGTTTTTATTTTTTTATGACGGGGTAAATAAGTGTAAGGGATACTCTGTAACGCCTGCCGCGGGCTGGTGCAATTAAAAGCGATGACCTCCCGGTCATCACTTTTAATTGCACTGATAAACGGGCAAATTTCTATTAGTCATTGCAAAAGATCTCTTCATAGGTGCCCAGGTCGCTTTTGTCTGGTTTCATTTCTGCCTTCTTTGTTCTATCCGGATCCAGAAGTACCACCTTACCCATGGAGGGCACGTTTCTTTGTTCTTCTCCTGATTTTACCTGCAATAACTCTTTAAAGGTTGTAGCGCTGAGGTATTTTTCCTCCATGCACTTTTTTAATACCTGACTTACCTGATTTTTATCTTTGCCAGATATCTCCTGACTTATTGCCTGTATGTG
>JBBSUB010000021.1:0-31257 GCA_038235345.1 Chitinophagales bacterium | reverse complement strand
TGCCAGGCCAACCATCAGAGAAGTTCTTTCAGAAAAGGCATATTCAGCTTTCAATCCGGTATGAAAAAACGGTCCGTAGGAAAACAGGTAACTCATGCTATAATTTCGATTCAAATAAGCATCTGCCAATTCATATCCAATATGTGTACTCCAGCTACCAATGCTTAATTTTATTTTTGAGGAAGGTGCATAAGTGAAAAAAAATTGTTTAATAACCAAAGCAGAATTTTCATCATTATAGGAGAACTCTGCAGCTCTCTTTCCAAAACCAATATCGGCAAGGATTCCCGCCTTTCCAATATCATGTTCAAGTTTCAAAGAAAGCATTCCCGGTTCAAACGAATTCTGCGAATTGGTGAAACTGGTGAAATTATTAAACGGAGCTGATTTTGGGTTTTTAAGATCATATTGATAACACACATCGGCAGAGCCTGATATTTTCAGGGAAGATTCCTTTGTAGAATCCCGGGCCTTCATATTGCTAAATGCATTTAAAACAAATAAAGTTCAAAGCTATTTTTTATGCATAACTCTTATTTGAAAGATTATTTTTAATGAATTTCTGCCGAAGACACCTGTAATACAAATTTATTTTTTTCAGAAAATGGGGCTATCACATTTTCTTCTTCGGTTAAAAACCCATTGTGTTTCACCAATAATGTGCCTTGCAAATATTTTTCATTATGCTGTGTTGCGTCCAGGCCCATTTCTTCGTCAGCTTCGCTTACCCGCATAGGAGCCAGCCAATTGATGAATTTAAAAATAGCAAAAGATACCAAAAAACTATAGCCAATTACAATTCCCAAGCCTTTCAATTGGATAAACAAGAATCCGGGATTTCCATAAAACAGCCCGTCATTCCCTCCGGGGTTTATGGCGGTAGAAGCAAAAACACCGGTAAGTAACATACCAGTCATGCCACCTATACCATGACATGGAAATACATCCAGCGTATCATCGAGGGCTGATTTTGACCGATAGTAAACTGCTATATTAGAAATAATCGCAGCAAACACCCCTACAAAAATGCTTTGAGGAATGGCTATAAATCCAGCTCCCGGTGTGATGGCAACAAGTCCCACCACTGCCCCAAGGCAAAATCCCAAAACAGAAGGCTTTTTTCCTTTTAAGACATCGAAAAACATCCAGGCTAATCCGCCGGCTGCTGCCGCTGTATTGGTGGTGGCAAAGGCAGAGACGGCCAGCGGATTTGCAGCCATAGCCGAACCGGCATTAAAGCCAAACCAACCAAACCAAAGTAATCCTGTTCCGATTAATACATAGGGGATATTGGATGGAGGCATTTCTTCATGCGCTAAATGCGTTTTCCTTCTTTTCAAAACGATTGCACCGGCAAGTGCTGCACAGCCTGCAGAAATATGTACGACAGTACCTCCGGCAAAATCCAGTACGCCCATTTTATACAAGAACCCGTTTGGGTTCCAGGTCCAGTGTGCAATTGGCGCATATACAAAGAGGCTGAACATGACCATAAAAAGGATATAGGAAGAAAACCGGGTTCTTTCTGCCACCGCTCCTACAATAAGGCTTGGAGTAATAATGGCAAACATCATTTGAAAAAGGGCAAAAAGCATTAACGGTATAGCAGGTGCCAAAGCAGAAGGTGCACCGGAATTCACTCCCTCAAAAAAAAGATAGGTAGCAGGGTTTCCAATAAATCCGCCGATAGACTCCCCAAATGCAAGGCTGAATCCTACCGTTACCCATAAAACACTTACCACCCCCGCAGCAACAAAACTTTTGATCATGGTGGAAAGAATATTTTTTCTATGAACCATTCCTCCGTAAAAAAAAGCTAAGCCGGGAGTCATTAAAAATACAAGGCTGGTAGCTACGAGGATCCAGGCGATGTCGGCTGGGTTATATTTTCCTCTATCATCATAATTAGCAACGGCGGGCATGAAGAGAGCGATCACTGCTATCGTCACCAAGACTGCAAATGGGATAGCTTTTTTTAGATTAACTTTTTTCATATTTGAGTTTTTGTTAACCAAATGTATATTATTTTTTCTTTTGTTCCTTATTATTTCACATATTTTATTTTATCATTTTTGTACTTTTTTTTATAAAAATCTGATTATTAATCGTTAACTGTATTTATTAGATAAGTTTATTTTTATAAAATATTTATTTTTTTAGGATAATTTAATTTATAATATATTAAAATAATGATTGTCAATCCGGTTATAAGTATTTATAAATCATTTAAATAGAAGGATAAACCATCTGTTTTCCTGGATAATAGAGGATGCAACAGATTTTCTTGTTAGCCAAATTAATTCAAATAAAGAAAATATGCATTGCGTAATACCGGTCATTTATCTGTAATAGTTTTCCCGATCGCTATCGGGATCATTGAAATATTACGGATTTTACATTACCGAAGAGCGAGTACAGGCAGGAATTTTGAGTTTACGCAATCCCGAATACATCCGTGGAATACTTTTATCGATCAGGACCAAATGATACATATAAATAGACTACGAAATATTCCCGATAATACTATTCATTTCAGAGTCCCTTGTATTTAATCAAGGAAAATGAGAATTGAAACAGGAGAAATATATACATTCCCAAATCCGGCACGGGATAGTTTATGAATTTCATGATACATGATCAAATTGCGTAAATCCTTATTTGGCATACACCGGCTGTTTTTGGGCCGGGCGAAAGATGATAAAAATTTGGAATTTTCGTTCTTTTTAGATGGGGTCGGAGTAAAATATAAAGCACTAAATCATGCTTTGTTTAATAAAAAAATTTCTATACAAAAAAAAGGAGCAAGTTCAACACTTACTCCTTTTTAAAATTTATTACGATTTAGATTTTATTCTTCTTCATCAAAAGTCATTGCTTCCTTGGCCGTCATCAGCATTTCATATTCTTCCTTGCTTCCTACGATCATGTTTTCAAATTCTCTCAAGCCTGTGCCTGCAGGGATCGGGTGACCGGTGATTACGTTCTCTTTCAATCCAAGCATCAGATCTCTCTTGCCCTGGATAGCTGCGGAAGATAATACCTTGGTTGTTTCCTGGAACGACGCGGCTGAGATCCAGCTTTGTGTACCAAGAGAGGCTTTGGTAATACCTTGTAACAATGGAGAAGATGTAGCGGGTTGTGCATCGCGGTATTCGACCAACTTCTTGTCTGCCCTGCGAAGAATAGAGTTTTCTTCTCTCACTTCACGCAGGGTAACAATTTTACCGGCGCGCATTTTAGTGCTTTCACCTGCTTCGGTTACAACTTTCTTATCGAAGATCCAATCATTTTCCATGCTAAAGTCTAATCTGTCTTCTGTATCCCCTTCAAGGAATTTAGTATCCCCTGCATCTTCGATGGCAATTTTGCGCATCATCTGGCGAACAATCACTTCAATATGCTTGTCATTGATTTTTACACCCTGCAATCTGTACACTTCCTGAATTTCATTTACCACATATTCCTGTACTGCGAAAGGTCCTTTAATTGCTAAGATATTCGCCGGAGCAATTTGTCCATCCGATAAGGCTGTTCCTGCTTTTACGAAATCACCTTCCTGGGCCAAAATCTGGCGTGTAAGAGGAACAAGATATTTTTTCACAACACCATCTTTTGCTTCTACAATCACTTCCCTGTTACCACGCTTAATGTTACCGAAAGAAACGACACCATCAATTTCAGAAACTACTGCAGGATTACCCGGGTTTCTTGCTTCAAATAATTCAGTTACACGTGGTAAACCTCCTGTGATATCTCTTAACTTTCCAAGAACACGGGGAATCTTCACAACCACCTGGCCCGCTTTTACCGGATCGCCTTCATTCATGGTGATGTGAGAACCCGCCGGAAGGTTATAACCTCTTGATTCTTTTTTACTTTCTATGATCATGGAAGGAATTCTTCCTTTATCTTTCGTTTCGATGACCACCTTTTCTCTGTGACCTGTTTGCTCATCAGCTTCTTCACGATAGGTAACACCCTCAATGATGTTTTCAAACTTTAGAACCCCGTCAATTTCGGATACAATAACATTATTAAACGGATCCCATGAACAAATCACATCACCTTTTACAACTTCCTGTCCATCTTTCACTTTCAGAATAGATCCGTAAGGAACGTTATTTGTAATCAATAAACGGTCATTTTTTTCATCCATAATTCTTACCTCACCTGTACGACCGATAACAACCTGACTCTTCTCACCTAACGCGTTTGTAGCAATAGTCGTACGTAATCCATCAAAATGAATGGTTCCGTCAAACTTACTTAACAATTTTGATTCTACTGCTGCAGAACCGGCGGCACCACCCACGTGGAAAGTACGTAATGTTAACTGAGTACCTGGCTCACCAATTGACTGAGCTGCTATAATACCTACGGCATCACCTTTTTGAGCTGTATATCCTGAAGCAAGGTTCTTACCATAACATTTCACACAAACACCTCTATGACTTTCGCAAGTCAATACAGAACGAATCTCTACGATTTCAACTCCTGCATCATTAATTGAATGTGCAACATCTTCTGTAATAATACCGTCCGCCTCTACCAATAATGTATCAGTAACAGGATCGTACACATTATGCAAGGAAGTTCTTCCTAAAATCCGATCGTATAATGGTTCAATAACATCTTCATTATCTTTCAATGCACTGGTGGCAATACCTCTGAGCGTACCACAATCTTCTTCATTGATAACCACATCCTGTGCAACGTCTACCAATCTTCTTGTAAGATAACCGGCATCCGCTGTTTTAAGGGCAGTATCCGCAAGACCTTTACGGGCACCATGTGTAGAGATAAAGTATTCCAATACGTTCAAACCATCTTTAAAGTTGGAAAGGATCGGGTTTTCAATAATCTCACTTCCTGTGCTTCCTGATTTACGCGGTTTCGCCATTAATCCCCTGATTCCTGCCAACTGCTTAATCTGTTGTTTAGAACCCCTTGCCCCGGAATCAAGCATCATAAACACGGAGTTAAATCCTTGCTTATCTGTTGCCAATTCCTGGATGAGTGTTTCTGTTAATTTAGTATCCACACGACTCCAGATATCCACGATACCATTATAACGCTCATTGTTTGTAATTAAACCAGCATTATAGTTATCCCAAACCTCATCCACCTCTCCTGCAGCATTATCAATCATGATCTGCTTGGTTTCAGGAATAATCAGATCATTAATACTGAAAGATAAACCACCTTTAAATGCCATACGGAATCCAAGTTGCTTGATATCATCAAGGAATTTCGCCGTAACAGGAATGTTCGTCCATTTAATAATATCACCGATGATATCTCTTAATGCCTTTTTAGTTAACAGTGCATTTATAAATCCAACTTCTTTTGGTACATGTTGGTTAAATATTACACGGCCTACCGTTGTATCTAATAATTTACTAACAAGCGTTCCGTCATTCTGACGAACATTTACTTTAACCCGTATGAAAGCATGCAGGTCAATTGTATTCTCGTTAAAGGCGATGATCACCTCTTCCATTGAATAAAATGCTTTACCACCACCACGAACGATTTCAGTATCAGTGGTTTTTTTACCCTTGGTTATGTAATACAGACCAAGTACCATGTCCTGGGAAGGAAGGGTGATCGGCGTACCATTTTGCGGGTTCAAAATATTATGGGATGAAAGCATCAACATTTGGGCTTCCAAAATTGCCGCATTGCTCAACGGAACGTGTACTGCCATCTGGTCACCATCAAAATCCGCGTTAAACGCCGTAGTTACCAACGGATGCAATTGAATCGCTTTTCCTTCGATCAATTTTGGCTGGAATGCCTGGATAGATAAACGGTGCAATGTTGGAGCACGGTTTAGCATTACCGGGTGACCTTTCAAAATATTTTCCAGGATATCCCAGATAATCGCTTCTTTCTTATCAACTAATTTACGGGCGCTTTTTACTGTTTTTACAATGCCTCTTTCAATTAGTTTACGGATAATAAACGGTTTGAATAATTCCGCAGCCATATCTTTCGGTAATCCACACTCATGCATTTTAAGTTCAGGACCTACCACAATTACAGAACGACCGGAATAGTCAACACGTTTTCCCAAAAGGTTCTGACGGAAACGTCCTTGTTTACCTTTCAAAACATCACTTAATGACTTCAAGGCACGTCCACCTTCTGCTTTAACAGCATTGGATTTACGAGAGTTATCAAATAATGAATCAATGGCTTCCTGTAACATCCGCTTCTCATTTCTAAGAATTACTTCAGGTGCTTTAATTTCCAATAATCTTTTCAAACGGTTGTTGCGGATAATTACCCTGCGGTATAAATCGTTCAAATCGGAGGAAGCGAAACGGCCACCATCCAAAGGGACTAATGGACGAAGTTCCGGTGGTATAACCGGAATATATTGCATCACCATCCACTCAGGGCGGTTATTAATTCTTGTGTTTGCATCTCTGAAACCTTCTACTACGCTCAAACGCTTTAAAGCATCTGCTTTACGTTGCTGAGAAGTTTCATTGGCTGCTGAGTTACGAAGGTCGAATGATAACTGATCAAGATCAATTAACTGCAACATATCGTGCACTGCTTCAGCACCCATTTTAGCGATAAACTTATCCGGATCTTCATCAGGTAAAAGTTGATTCTCACGTGGGAGCGTATCTAATATATCCAGGTATTCTTCTTCCGTGAGAAGATCAGAATAAGCCTGGCCTTTATCTACACGGATACCCGCCTGGATAACCACATATCTTTCATAATAAATAATCGTTTCCAATTTTTTTGAACTCATGCCCAGCAGGTAGCCAATTTTATTTGGAAGTGATTTGAAATACCAAATATGTACCACAGGAACCACCAATTTGATGTGGCCCATTCTTTCACGACGCACTTTCTTTTCTGTTACTTCAACTCCACAACGATCGCAAACAATTCCTTTGTAACGAATACGCTTATATTTTCCACAAGCACATTCGTAATCTTTTACCGGCCCAAAAATTCTTTCACAAAACAAACCGTCTCTTTCCGGCTTGTATGTGCGATAATTAATTGTTTCGGGTTTTAAAACTTCGCCATAGCTTCTTTCCAAAATAGAATCCGGAGAAGTAAGGCCAATGGTGATTTGAGAAAACGTAGGACGGGGACGATTTTCTTTTCTTGTCATATTGTTATTTATTCTTTGAGCCGTCAAGCTACCAGGTTTTAGGCTGGTAGCTATTGGCACGTTAAATTTATTTTTTCAAAATACACGCTGCATGAAGCAGCTTTCAGCCGAAAACTTACTTACTCAAATTTGAGATCTAATCCCAATCCTCTCAACTCATGAACCAATACGTTGAATGATTCAGGAACGCCTGGTCTTGGAATATTGTCGCCTTTTACAATTGCTTCGTAGGTTTTTGCTCTACCGATAATATCATCTGATTTTAACGTCAGCAATTCCTGAAGAATGTTTGATGCGCCATAAGCTTCCAATGCCCAAACCTCCATCTCACCAAATCTTTGTCCACCAAACTGAGCTTTACCTCCCAACGGCTGCTGTGTAATTAAACTGTATGGTCCGATTGAACGGGCATGCATTTTATCATCAACCATGTGGTGTAACTTGATCATGTAGATAACCCCAACCGTTGCTTTCTGGTCAAAACGATCTCCGGTTTCACCGTCGTACAAGTAGGTGTGTCCGAATGTAGGTAAACCTGCTTTTTCAATTTCATCAGCGATCTCTAATGGATCAGCTCCGTCAAAAATTGGTGTTGCATATGTTTTGCCCATTTTTTCACCGGCCCATCCTAAAACGGTTTCGTAGATCTGTCCAAGGTTCATCCTGCTCGGTACACCCAATGGGTTCAACACGATATCTACAGGAGTTCCATCTTCCAGGAACGGCATATCTTCATGACGTACAATTTTCGCTACAATCCCTTTATTACCATGGCGACCTGCCATCTTATCCCCTACTTTCAACTTACGTTTTACAGCCAGGTATACTTTTGCAAGTTTCAACACACCTGCCGGTAATTCATCTCCAAGGGAAATATTGAATTTCTCTCTCTTGTATCTTCCTAATTCCTCATTAAACTTAATATTGTAGTTGTGTAATAAGGTATTGATATGATCATCAATTTTTGCATCGCCTGTCCATCCTAACGGATTTACGTTTTGATAATCGATGTTGGCAAGATTCTTCGATGTGAACTTAGCATTCTTACCGATAAGCATTTCACCAAAATTATTGCTAACTCCGGCAGAATTCTTCTCTTTTACAAGGGTCAGTAATTTCTCTACAAGCAATTCATGCGTATCTTCTACATTCTTTTCATGGATCTTATCGATCTTCTCAAGCGTTGCTTTTTCTTTTACTTTACCTGATTTATCTTTTTTGGCGCGTTGGAATAATTTCTTGTTTATCACCACTCCTTCTGTTCCACTTGGAGCTTTCAGAGAAGCATCTTTCGCATCACCAGCTTTATCTCCAAAGATGGCACGTAGTAATTTTTCTTCCGGAGTTGGATCACTTTCTCCTTTTGGAGTAATTTTTCCAATGATAATATCTCCTTCTTTTACGTGAGCTCCGATTCTGATTACACCATTCTGGTCAAGATCTTTGGTTGCTTCCTCACTTACGTTTGGAATATCCGGAGTCAATTCTTCTTCACCCAACTTCGTATCCCGAACTTCCAATTCAAATTCAGCAATATAGATAGACGTGAACAAATCTTCCTTCACTACTTTCTCACTGATCACGATCGCATCCTCAAAGTTGTAACCTTTCCACGGCATGAACGCTACTTTCAGGTTACGGCCAAGAGCCAATTCACCATCTTTCGTAGCATATCCTTCTGTTAAGAAATCTCCTGACTTTACACTCTGACCTTTTTTAACAGCCGGACGAAGATTAATACAAGTACCCTGATTTGTTTTAATAAACTTGGTTAGTTTATACACAATCAAATCGTTTTCGAAACTCACAATCTTTTGAGATTGGTTTCTATTATATCTTACATGAATCTCATTAGCATCTACGTATTCAATCACACCATCACCATCTGCATGAATCTGAATCCTTGCATCCCTGGCTGCTTTTCCTTCTAACCCGGTACCAACAATAGGTGCCTGAGGAAGAATTAAAGGTACCGCCTGACGTTGCATGTTCGAACCCATCAGGGCACGGTTGGCATCATCATGCTCCAGGAACGGAATCAGGGAAGCACTCAAACCAACAATCTGGTTTGGCGCAACATCCATATATTCTACATCATCCTTTTCTAAAATCGGGAAATCACCAGTTTCACGGGATTTCACTTTATCATTCGCAAATTCAAATTTATCTGTCAATGGAGCATTCGCCTGGGCAATCTTCGCTGAATCTTCTTCTTCCGCGCTCAGGAAAAATACCTGTTTCATATCCACCTTACCATGTTTTACTTTACGGTACGGCGTTTCGATAAAGCCCATTTCATTGATCTTGGCATGAACACATAACGTTGATATCAAACCAATGTTTGGTCCTTCCGGGGTTTCAATTGTACAAAGACGTCCATAATGTGAGTAGTGTACGTCACGAACCTCAAATCCTGCCCGCTCCCTGCTCAAACCACCGGGCCCAAGCGCTGATATACGACGCTTGTGCGTGATCTCACTCAGGGGATTCGTTTGATCCAGAAACTGTGATAACTGGGAAGTACCAAAGAAGGAATTAATCACGGAAGAAAGTGTTCTTGCATTGATCAGATCTACCGGGGTAAATACTTCATTATCCCTTACATTCATTCTTTCGCGGATGGTACGTGCCATACGGGCAAGACCTACCCCAAACTGAGCGTAAAGCTGTTCGCCTACTGTACGTACGCGACGATTGCTTAAATGGTCAATATCATCAATCTCACTCTTCGCATTGGTCAAAAGAACCAAATACTTTATGATAGCGATAATATCTTCTTTTGTCAAAACCTTTTTAGTGATCGGATAATCCAATCCTAATTTGCGGTTGATCTTGTACCGACCTACTTCACCAAGATCATATCTCTTATCACTAAAGAATAATTTATCGATAATTCCTCTTGCTGTTTCATCATCCGGAGCATCTGCACCGCGTAATTGGCGGTAAATATGCTGAACGGCTTCAATTTCACTGTTCGAAGTATCCTTATTTAAAGTATTGTAGATAATAGCATAATCACCACTAACCTCTTCACGCTGAATGAAAACACTTTTCACTTCCAGCTCAAGGATCATGGCAACATTATCTTCATCTAACACAGTATCTCTTTCCAGAACAATTTCATTTCTTTCCAGACTGACTACTTCACCGGTATCTTCATCCACAAAATCTTCTACCCAACTACGTAAAACTCTTGCCGCCAATCTTTTTCCAATATTCGCATTCAGGGTTTTCTTATCCGCTTTCACTTCTTCAGCCATTCCGAAAAGTTCCAGGATGTCTTTATCAGTTTCGTAACCGATAGAGCGCAGCAAGGTTGTAACAGGGAATTTTTTCTTCCGATCAATATATGCGTACATCACGTTATTGATATCTGTAGCAAATTCCATCCAGGCTCCTTTAAAAGGAATAACCCTGGCAGAGTAGATTTTAGTACCGTTTGGATGGGTGCTTTGTCCGAAGAATACACCAGGCGAACGGTGAAGCTGACTTACCACTACCCTTTCAGCGCCATTTACCACAAATGTTCCACGGGGTGTCATGTAGGGGATATTTCCCAAAAACACATCCTGAACAATTGTTTGAAAATCGACGTGTTCCTCGTCATTACAGCTTAAGCGCAATTTTGCTTTAAGCGGAACGGCATAGGTAAGGCCTCTTTCAATACATTCGTCAATGGTATAGCGGGGTGGATCCACGAAGTAATCCAGGAACTCCAGCATAAAAATGTTCCGTGTATCATTTATAGGAAAATTTTCCTTAAATACACGAAACAGTCCTTCGACATTACGTCTATCGGGGGTTGTTTCTAACTGAAAAAAGTCTTTAAAAGACTGGATCTGGATTCCTAATAAGTCGGGTGTTTCCGCCAAATGTCCAATTTTTCCAAAACTGATTCTTTGAGCCGGAGCTACTTTAGTTGAAGGCATATTTTAGTTAAAATATTTTAAAATGAGAGAGCCTTTAAAAGGGTAATTAAGCCAAATTTCAATACCTACCAAAATTTAAAGGATTGCAAAAGTAAGCTTTTTTTTCATACTGAAAGAAATCTATAAAAAATCTTACAAATTATTTAATAAAAAAACGCTGGATTCAAAATAAAAGGTTTATAAGTAGGTATTTTTAGTGACGAGACAGATAAGAAATTAAAAAACCATCTGCAAAAATATACATAAAAAAATAGTTTTAGAATAGATTTATTCTTTAGAAACCATATCTTAACAAGCTTTTAAGTTCAGCCCATATATATAGTATCTGTCATTCTCTTATAATTCATCTTTTTTTCATTATTTCCCTCATTCCCCATTAAGAGGTAAATACGCCCTTTCCCACAGGTACATAATAAAGCTATGAATGAAATTATTTTTATTTTATAGAAAATTTATATCTGAGTGTTTACCAAAAAAGGAAAATCTGATAAATAATGCTATTTTGGTTTGGTTTTGGATTGAATAGACTTTTATATTAAAGCTATAACCCTTAGCTTTGCACTTTTCTAAAATAAAATTAAATAAAAATGAAAAAATTATTTTTTATTCCCGCGGTTGCGACCGTAATGTTTTTAGCATCTTGCGGTGGTAGTGATACAACAACTGCAACCGAAACTCCAGCAGCGACCGAAACTCCGGCAGCAGCTCCAGCGGCTGACGCACCAGGATCTGACATTCCGGGAATCGCTGATGTGGCTGTAACAGATCATATCGAATTAACAGGTTCTGACGATATGAAGTATGATAAATCATTGTTTAAGATCAAAGCTGGTCAGGAAGTTAAATTAACTTTCAAAAACGTTGGTAAATTACCAAAAGAAGCTATGGGTCATAACGTTATCATCCTTAAAGAAGGAACTGATGTAAATGCATTTGCTCTGGAAGCGTTGAAAGAAAAAGCTAAAGACTATGTTCCTCAATCTGCTGAAATGCAAAATGACATTATCGCTCATACAAAATTATTAGGACCTGGAGAAAGTGATACCATTACTTTCAAGATTACGGAGCCAGGAGTTTACACATATATTTGTACATTCCCAGGACACCACGGAACTATGCACGGACAAATTGTTGTAGAATAATTTATCTGAATTTACCTCATTGAAAAGGCAACCTATGGTTGCCTTTTTTTTATTCCCAATGGAAATCAATATTTTTCATATTATTTTTGCCTCAGACAAAAAAAATCCAATAACATTACTGGATATATTATATTTTCCATTTCGTGGAGTAGAATATAAAAAAGAATAATAAAGAATGGTCCATTATTATAAAGGATAAATATTACATCATTATTTAATACACCAGCAGAAAAGACAGAATAAATAACATATCCCAGTTTACTCCCTTTTAAATCGCCTGGTTATTTTTCAAACCGGTAATATCTGAAAGAAGCATGAATTTAACGACTGAAAATATTTTACTGGTTGGTTCTTTATTATTAATAGTTAGTGTGTTTCTTGGAAAGACTTCCTATCGGTTTGGTGTTCCTTCTTTATTATTGTTTTTAGCCATTGGTATGCTTGCAGGTTCAGAAGGAATTGGCGGAATTAATTTCGATGATCCGAAAATTGCGCAATTCATTGGCATAGTCGCATTAAATTTTATATTATTTTCCGGCGGTCTGGATACAAACTGGGCTTCTGTGAAACCTATTCTCTGGCAGGGCGTTGTTCTATCTACCTTGGGAGTGATGCTTACCGCATTTATAGTAGGCACTTTTGTTTGGTCAGTCACAGATTTCACTTTTTATGAAAGTATGTTATTGGGCTCCATTGTTTCTTCTACGGATGCCGCAGCGGTTTTCTCGATATTACGCTCTAAAAGTCTTGCTTTAAAATATAACTTACGGCCAACGCTGGAATTGGAAAGTGGTAGTAATGATCCAATGGCGTATGTTTTGACGCTTGTATTTCTGACACTTGTCATAAACCAGGATAAAAGTATCATAGAGGTACTTCCCATGTTTTTTCAACAAATGATCCTGGGGGCCGTTGCCGGATTTGCCTTTGGTAAAGCCAGTAAATTTATTATCAATAGGATTAAACTTGATTATGAAGGGTTATATCCTGTGCTGGTGATTGCCTTGATGTTCGTAACGTTTGCCGCCACGGATTTTGTAGGTGGAAATGGATTCCTGGCAATTTATATTTGTGGTATTTATTTAGGTAATCATGACCTTATCCATAAAAAAACCACACTTAAAATGTATGATGGGCTTGCCTGGCTCATGCAGATCGTTCTCTTCCTTACACTTGGTTTACTTGTTTTCCCCTCCCGTATTGTTCCGGTTTTAGGTATTGGAATGCTTATTTCCATGTTTTTAATTATTGTGGCGCGACCCTTAAGTGTGTTCATCAGCCTCATATTTTTCAAAATGAAAATTAACCGGCGTTTTTATATTTCCTGGGTAGGACTGCGGGGAGCCGTTCCTATTGTATTTGCGACGTATCCTTTACTGGCAGGTATTGAGA
Source organism: Chitinophagales bacterium (assembly GCA_038235345.1). Classification (GTDB taxonomy): domain Bacteria; phylum Bacteroidota; class Bacteroidia; order Chitinophagales; family Chitinophagaceae; genus Ginsengibacter. The sequence goes on along the minus strand of JBBSUB010000021.1, from coordinate 17,653 downwards.
AAGCAGATATGATCTTTAATATTGTATTTTTCATCTCGGTTACTTCAGTATTATTCCAGGGCACAACCATTCCTATAGTTGCAAAATGGCTCAAGGTTGATCTACCTATGAAAGCCAAACCGATCATTACACACGACAACCTGGCTTATGAAATCCCTAAAACAGTCATGAGAAAGTTTCAGATCTCCCCAAGCTGTCCTGTTGTAAATAAACAGATCGTTGATATTGGTTTTCCGGAAACGGCTACGATCGCCCTAATAAAAAGAAATAATGAATACCTGACGCCTACAGGTGCTACCATTATTGAATCCGGAGACTCATTAGTTGTTTTGGCGACGGATGAAGAAGGACTAGGAAATGTGGGAGATTGCCTGGGGAAGGAAATGGTAGTGTAGAAGTCTTTTAGCTCCGTCAAAAAAGATTGGATTAATTTGAAAAAAGTATCCTATTTATGGACATACTAATCGCCATTCAAATAAGATACAACCGATTTTTGCCACCGTCAATATTATACTTCCAAACCGCCAGGCCTTGGAGAAATTAAAGAATAAAATAATGACCTGCGGAAGCCCTAAGGAAAGGTCTATAACAATCTTTAGAAGCTGATTAAAGATTCCACCAACGAAAAAAGGTATTTTATTTAATTTTGGTAAATTACAGAGCAGCGACATATATGTTTGAACAAAAAGCAGGCTAAGCAAAGAAACATGGAAAATTTAATTGTAAAGATGACAAGGAATTCCAATTTGTTTCCATAAAAAAATAGGTCTTCGATGAACATTGTAATTTAAAAAATGGAAATTATGAAAAAAATGATCCTTTATACTTGTATTTCCGCACTCATTTTTGCATGTTCAACACCTTCCGTACCGGACAAAAATGCAAGCCAGTCTCCGGAGATAACATGGGTAAAGGCCACCGGTAAAGACAGTTTAATGTTACTGACAGACAGACCTCCGAATCTGGAAACACCTTTAAAATTTTTCCTGGAAGATTACACACCGAACGATGTTTTTTTTGTACGTTGGCATCTATCCGGATTACCTGAAAAGATTGATGCCGATACCTTTCGTTTGCGCATTGGTGGAAATGTTCCTAAAGAAATTGCTCTGTCGTTGAATGATCTCAAAACAAAATTCAGCCCCTACACAATAACGGCTTTGTGCCAGTGCTCGGGAAATTCCCGCAGTTTCTTTGACCCCCGTGTGCAGGGCGGTCAGTGGAAAAATGGTGCCATGGGTAATGCGAAGTGGACGGGAGTAAAATTGAAAGATATATTGTCCTATGCCGGCGCAAAACCAGATTCAAAAGAGGTAAGTTTTAATGGACTTGATATGCCGCCCTTGCCTTCCATACCCGATTTTGAAAAATCACTTGATTTTAGTCATGCTAATGATGGGGAGGTGATGATTGCTTATGAGATGAATGGAGAACCTATTCCCTTATTAAATGGTTACCCCTTAAAATTGGTCGTACCAGGCTGGTTCGCAACTTATTGGGTGGGCATGTTAAGTACTATCCAGGTGCATTCAAAACCTTTTACCGGATTCTGGATGACGAAGGCATACCTCGTTCCTAAAGGAGTGCCAAATGGAAATGAAAGTCCTGATAAGCTTGCTACGGATTTAGAACCCATCAGCAGAATGAACATCCGCTCTATTTTCGTGTCACCGGAACCCAACCAGGTTATTTCTACAGGAAAGCAAACAGATGTACAGGGTGTCGCTTTTGATGGTGGATTTGGTATTTCAAAAGTAGAATTATCATCCGATAGCGGAAAAACCTGGAAAATGGCAAAACTAGATCCTGATTTAGGAAAGTACTCCTGGCGGCGCTGGCACTATACTTTTACTCCTTTGCAAAAAGGAAATCATCATCTCCTTGTAAAAGCCACAAATGAAAACGGAGAAACACAGCCAACACATCAGTGGAACCGGAGCGGCTATATGCGCAATGAAATTGAACTTTTACCTTTAAAAGCAGAATAATTATGAAGACTTCCGGCCTATATACAATCGTTCTGCTTTTGCTCATTATTGTTTTCGCAATGGCTTGCAACAGCAACAATACTTCGCCGCAGGAAAAGCAACTCTCTGTGACAAGTAAAGTATATGATCTTAATAATGTACCGACAGATCTTCCGGAAAAACCGGGCTATATGACTTTTTATTCAAATTGTGTTGTTTGTCACTCTCCCCGCTATATACAGGACCAGCCGGATATGCCGGAAAAGACCTGGACAGCTATTGTTACCAAAATGCAGAAAACCTTTGGAGCACCTGTGTCCGACTCTTCTGCTAAAATAATCATTCAGTATTTGGTATCGATCAAGAGTACAAAAGAGGGTGTATAAACCTTTTTCTGTACCAACACCACCTTCACTAACAAAAATGTATTTTTTTGCGAAACCCCCATCCCCCCTTTAATCATATAACTCTGCCAACTTAGCTTCCAGTTCTTTTCCTCTCAGATTTCTTGCGATGATAATTCCATCTGGATTCACTAAAAAGTTAGCCGGAACGGATTGAATGTTGAATAAAAGAGCTACTTCATTTTTCCAGTATTTAAAATCTGACACCTGAGTCCAGGGAAGATTATCCTCTTTTATAGCTTGCAACCAATTTACTTTCCCTTTTTCTCCATTTTCCAGGGCTACGCCAATGATATCAAAGTTTTTGGATTTGTACTTATGATATGCTGCTACCACTACCGGATTTTCGGCACGGCATGGCTCACACCAGCTGGCCCAGAAATCGATCAATACATATTTACCCTTCCTAAATTCGGAAAGTTTTACAGGATTTCCATTCACGTCATTTTGAGTGAAATCCATAATTTCCTGGCCGATGGCAGTCTTATGCCTTACTTCCAGGCTATTCAAATAATACTTCCCAAACGGAGATGCCTTTACTTCATCATTCATTTCTAAATAAATGGCATCGAAGAATGCTAAATCCTTGCTACCACCCAGCAGATCCGGAAGCATGGAATGAGTTAACGGAGAGTTCGGATGCTGTTCCACAAAAGCCATCTGAATCGGTTTGGCAGCACTTTGAATCCTGCTGTATTGCCTGTTGAAGTTATCAGTCAAAGCTTGCTTTTCTTCTTTTGATTTGCCTTCCATATCCTTTTTATACTTTGCGGATAATTCGTCTTTTTTCCTTTCAAGCACATTCATACTATCGGTAAAAGACTGTATTTCCCGGTTGTTCTGTGTACCACTAACCACACTGTATTTCAACTTATCCTTACTGGTAATTTTTATGGGCCCTTCTTCTATAAAAATGCGCTTATAATCCGGGCCTGGCTTATGTGTAGATCCCGGATAAAAACCATTAAAAATATAGGAAAGATGCGGTCTGTCGGAAGTACCCTTAAAAGAAAATTTACCCTTCTTAACTGTCGTCGAATCCACGTTTTCGGTTTCATCTTTTAAATAGATTAAAAACAGTTTGGTTCCTGTTTTCAATCCTTTTGCTTTTCCCTGTATTTTGTAATTTGTTTGTGCAAAACCAAAAACAGGAAGCGCCATCAAAATCACCAATAAATATTTTTTCATGTTCTATTTTTTTTAAACCAATTGCGCCGGTAATCCGGCGCACTGGTTGTTTAATTTAAAGTTTTATGTGCCATTCCACCAGACAAAAAATCCTTTCCTAACATCATTCTATTTTTTTTAGCAATTCCTCCAACACCTCATGAAGCTGTTTTCCTCTCAGGTTTTTCGCGACAATGACCCCTTCCGGATTTATTAAATAATTCGCAGGAATACTTTTTATAGAATACAGTTCGGCAGCACTTTTTTCGTTCGCCTCATCTATTATTTGTGTCCAGGGAAGATTATCTTCCTCCACAGCTTTAAGCCATTTTCCCCGATCCACTTCGCGATCAACAGATAGTCCTAACACAGTGAAGTTTTTCGATTTGTATTCATTGTATGCTTTTACCACATTCGGGTTTTCCGCCCGGCAGGGTGCACACCAACTAGCCCAAAAATCTAATAAAACATATTTTCCCCGATACTGTAACAAACTTATTTCCTTGTCACTAATATCCCTCAAGATAAAATCTGGTGCGACCTTTCCAATAGAAGTGGTCAATGCAAGGTCTATAGCCAATTTCAACTTTACACCATAAGGACTTTTTTGCAATCGCGGAGACAATTTACCATACAATGTTTCAATTTTTTCCGCTTCCATATACGGACCAGCTATCTGATCCAGCGCAGTGAAACTAAAATAGTTATCCTCGTTTTGAAGAACATAATTTCCCATAATGCTATCCAGGGAATGATTTGCCTGCTCCAGTTTTAATTTTCTCCTGCTGATAAAAACAGGATCCGCCATTTCTTCTTTGGAAGTATTTCTTAATTGCGCAATAACATTATTCAACTCCACTCTTGAGGCAGCCTCTACTTTTTTATAGTTCGTCCATGCTGTATTGATGGCAGAATTCTCAAGCGTTGCTTTGTTTACGGATTCATTGATCTTTATGGAAAATGTTTCTTTGTCCAAATAAAATTCCTTCCATTCGTTCTTCAATTTCGTTCCCGGCTCCTGGTATTTCACTTCAAGCAAAGCTTTCACGGGTTCCAAAACTGTTCCTTTAATAACGAATCGGCCATTTTGAATGCGTGCACTGTCTCTTACTTTCTCTTCCCCATTTTTATAATTCAGGTAAACCTTTCCGTCAACATTTTCCTTCGCAAAATTTCCCTTAAGAATATAACCACCCTGGGCTATGCAAAAAAAAGGACTAAGTAGTGTAACAAGAATAAATGTTATTTTCAATTTACTCATTTGGATTACGATAATTTATCTGCAGGATGTCACCAAAACCACCAAACTTTTTCGAGTAGGTTTGATTATCAAAATCACCGGTGGAGGTAAGATCAAAATAATATAATTCACCTTCAGTACCATTGTAAGTAGCTACCGCAAGTCGAAGATTAAACATCGGATCTTTAAACTTACCCCAGCCTTTTCCTTTGTACATTTCTATGTCCTTAATATTAGTTCCTGCAGGAAACTGGTAAACCATTCTCGAGGCATTGGCTAAAACATCATATACATACAAATTATTACCGGCAGCATAATACATTTGTTTTAAAGCTGTGGAGGAAGCAAATGTAGTTGCCTTCCCGATTTGAGGACTATTTAAAATTAGTTGCTTTACACCTGCAGGTGAGGCATTCTTAGGAATAAACGTGTAGAAATAGTAATCCGTTTCATCCTTCATAACCAGGTAATATTCACCACCAGGACCCGTGTCGCCGGCAATCATGGTCTTACCTACATTATTTATATCATAAGCCGCTCCTACAAAACTTCCGAATGTGTAAAGTGTTCTGGAGTTATAATCTGTATTCAAAAAACGCTTGTTCTTATTATCATAAAAGACCGCGTAAAACCTGGAGCCGGACATGAAATAAGGAAAGGCTTCATAATCACCCGCCGGGCCAGCGAATTTCTCTGAGTATTTTCCCGGAGGCCCGAAGTTTGGGGTAATGGTTGCGTGAGGAGCGCCTTTATCTACAATATATTGGTCCGTATTGATTCCATTTACTGTGTAATAAGGATTTGAAAAACTTTTTTCACCATCTACAAACAGGTTATCAAACGTGCCATTCACTTTAAAATCATCTGCATTTAAACGGTACACATTTTTGTCTGTAAATATATTTACCTGGCTCAAACGGGCGATAACCCCTGAATAAGATGCCAGCGCTTTTCCTTCCAGTTCAATACCATTAATTTCAGAAATAGGATTATAAAAAACCATATTATCTTTCCTTACAAATGAAACCATCGCTTTATTATTCTTATTACTGGTCACCAGCCAGCCCTCATAAAACGCCCCGCTTACTGTAAGAGAGTAGCGTTGAAAAGCTTTGATCTTTGTTTTTTCATTGGTTACGGTAAGAAGCACCCAATAATCGTTTGGTGAAAATGATATTTGTTCGTCTAAAACCTTTTTAGTGGACAAAAGAGTCGTAGAATGATCCACCCCATTTGGTGGTGTACGCTGAAGATAGATTGTCCATGCATACGTATAATTATCGCCGGGAATGGATTCTGTTACAACAGGTGAAATCTTTAAAACATCTAACTGCTGAACCACGAAGGCAGTATCAGTGGACTTTATAGATACTTCATTCAAACTTTTATACGTATAGTTTCCATGATCTTTTTTACAAGATTGAGTCAGCAGAACCAGGAAACCCAAAAACAATAAATATGTATATTTCATGTGTTTATTTTTATTTTGTCGGTTACAATTCATTCAGCATATTAAGCTTCAATTCAAAGCAACATTTTAAGAATCATTTATAATGGGAAACTTATTTCAAGCCCTGTTTCATCTAACATCGGACCATGAACTTTGATATAATCGTTTAAGGCGTTCTTTAATTTCACATTGTAATTAAGGAAATCAGAATAAGAAAGCGGGCCGCCAATGCTGTCCGGTTTAAAATCACTGAAACCACATACATCTATCATAAACCGGTATTTTACATTGCTGTAAACTCCAAAATAATTCGCTATATATTTCCAGTAATCCGGTTGAATAAGCTGATTATTGAAATTGATGATATACGACGGAATATTTTTTGTGGACACATTTGCCTGGCCTACAACTCCCTGGATAAATTCACTGTTTTCTTTTACGGCTACTTCCAGATGATACGTTGTTGTTTTTAAATCTTCTGTATTGATTAGAATAATAGGATAGGTCACAGTTAAAGAATCTGCAGGCAAGATGATTTTTGGCAATTTAAAATGTACTCCTTCTTTGGCTGTTGTTGATTCAAGCGCCTTCACTTCTATTTCGCGTGGGCGATCCACGGAAGTTCCCATTACACGCATGCGTATAAAAATAGTATCGGTAGATTTCTGTTTAATTTGATTGGCAAAAGAATAATTCGTGCTATCGGCCGAACCGGAAACGACATAATAAAAAGAGATACCCGGTTTACCATTAAAAACCTCCGTCTTTTCTTTTTTACATGCACTTAGTGTAATAATTGCCAATAAGATCAGGGTTGCATTTTTCATGTTTCTAATTTATTTTTTTGTCGCTTTGACCGCTGCTAACGCAGTACATAAACGAAATGATTTTTAAAAAATAAGACTTTTGGGATTCCTGTACAGGAACCATCTTCCGTCATTTTTAATTACTTGTAATTCGGATTAAATTCTAATTCACTATCAGGAATAGGAAGGATATAATTTAAATCAGTCAGAGTTTTCGTATTGAATAACATTTTTTGCACCTGTAATCTTTTGTAATAAAAGAACAATTGTCCTTCAGCTAAAAATTCCTTTTGGTATTCTTTGGCGATCTCTGCTGTTAATTTATTTGCAGGAAGATTTACAACCGGAAGCACTGCCAGCCCTCTGTTTTTGCGAACCATATTCAGATACCCCATGCCTTCTTCTTGTGTGGAAGAAGTTTCTGCCAGGATATAATACATCTCAGAAAGCCTGATCAAGGGTACAGATTTCGTTCCCCAATACTTGGAAGGGTATTGAAGACTACCATCATTTTCAATCAAATAAACATATCTATAATCAGTAGATCCGCCACTTCCTGTTTCAAATAGGGTATTGTAATTTGCAGCCGTGCGCGTAAGATCATTTCTGACATCGCCTGCGGCTTTAAAATATCCAAGACCGGTTTCTGTCCAATCGCTCAGATTATTTACTTTCAAATTAAAGACTAATTCATTACTGAACAATCTGTCGCGGTTCACGCCGGAAGCCGATACCTGGGCATTCGTTACGAAGGAAAATTTCTGTGAATTCACTACTTCGTTTGCAGCCGCAGCTGCTTTCTCCTTATTTCCTGCATACAAATTAACCCTTGCCTCCAAACCTTTTATAGCCATATAATTCATATAGGATTTCCGGGATTTATCTCCCGTTACGATCGGGTCTGTATTTTTCATCAGCTCATCCGCAGTGGCTAAATCCGCTAAAACGAATTTTGTCAATTCTTCCACGGTTGATGGAACTTTTGGTAAAGGATCTAATGTATTGCGATATGGAATCGCCTTTAATTGCGCACCGGTTGTATAATTTTTACCAAACAAACGGAGTAAGTCAAAATGAAGATAGGCTCTCAAACCTAAGGCTTCCCCTTTTATAAGGCTGTAATTATTCATCCGGAACATATCCTTTTTGCTGTCAATCTGCGCAAGAATATTATTCACGCCAGCAATGGCTGTATAACCATTTCTCCAAATGGCAGATGTATAATTGATCATTTCTGCTGAAGCGAAATTTAGAGCAGTCGTTTGTTTAAAGATAAAGAGAGCATTAGCAGGATTATAATTCTGAGCCATAGCACTTGTAAATCCTAACGTAAGGTTATCGCCATACAAAGAAGGAGAAGCAAGCTGGGAATAAATTCCTGTCAGCGCTTGTTGAAAGCCTTCTTCTGAAGCAAATAATTCAGTTTCTGAAATAGACGACTTGGGTGTAACGTCCAGGAACTTCTTACATCCTGATACGGAAAACAACAGACCGAGGCATACTATTAAAATAAGTTTATTTTTCATTTTGTTGATTTAATAAGATTAAAATCCCGCCCTAACGGATAGAGAGAATGTGCGGGAAAATGGGTTGCTTGTTCCTCTTTCAATATCAATAGAACTAACTCTGAAAACATCATTTGTGATGGCTGTTAATTTTAAAGAGTTCAAGCCAATTTTGTTCATGAAAGGTCTTCCTGAAAACTGGTAAGCAAGAGAAGCTGAGGCAAGGTTTAATGAATTATCATCCTGAACAAATCTCGACGTCATTTTCGTTAATTGTTTACTGGGGCCGATCCTTGTATAAGGGCTTACATCACCAGCCCCTTTCCAACCCAGATCGTACGCTCTGCGATCCACGTTATATGTAGGATTAACAGATTCTACTTTATAAATTAAAGTTTGATTATACAACTGACCACCGAAACGGTAATTGGCAATCAGGTTTACTTCAAATCCTTTGTAGATCAAATTGGATCCAAAAGTTCCGTTCCATTTTGGCTCGGCGATTCCGAAAGGAATTTTATCCGCCGCGCTCCAGCTATATGTTTTCGTTCCGTCCTTTTTCAAATAGATTTCAGAACCCGTTGCCGGATCTACTCCCAGGGATTGTACTACATAAATTGTATTGATGGACTGTCCTTCCTGAAGTTGAATATTTGGTACAACCTGGCTTACATTATTCTTATTGACTTTATCGTTTGTCGATTTCAATCTATTTGATAATTCCTTCAAAATGTTTTTGTTGGTAAAAGCATTAAAGTTTACAGACCACATGATACCGTCACGTTTCCGATCAATAATCTTATAACGGGTAGCAAGCTCAAATCCTGTATTTTGGATTTTTCCAAGATTTTCAATATAGCCTGAGAAACCTGTAGAAGGAGCAATGGTTACATTGGTGATGGCATTGTTTGTATTGCTGCGGTAATAATCCACACGGATATCCAGCCTGTCTTTTAAAAATGCCATGTCCATTCCAAGATTCAGACTGCGCACATCCTGCCAGCCTAAGTTCGGATTCCCTAAGCCCATAATGGAAGAACCTAACTGATCATTATAAATATTATCTACACCGAAATTATAACGGGTTTGCGCACTATATGCAGGAATATTCAATGAACCGGTAGATCCATAACTTCCTCTTATTTTTAAACGGTTTATTGCTGTGTTCCCTTTGAAGAAAGCTTCATTATGTATATTCCATCCCGTACCAACGGACCAGAACGTTCCAAATCTTTTATCCGTTCCGAATTGCGATGATCCATCCTTTCGAACAGACAAATCAAGCAAATAGCGGTTATCATAACTATAACTTGTATTGAATAAAAGTCCTAATCTTCTGATGGTATTTTCATCTCCTGCAGGACGTGTGTTCGGCGCATATTGAGAAGCAAACAATAAATTATCCAAACGGTCAAAAGGAAAACCAACGGCGCGAATGGAATAATAATTACTATTGTTATTTGCAACGTTTACACCAAGGGTAGAAAACACCAGGCTTTTCCCAAAATTCTTCCGGAAATTAGCGGTCGTTAAACTTTCAATTCCTACCGCACTATTTGTTTGTGCCGTATAGGAGCCCATTTTTGTAATATCCGTCTCTGCTGCAAAACGGGTGTTTTGGGCAGAATAAAATTGATCCTGATTTCCACTTTGCTTATTTATACTAATGTTCGATTCCAAAAATAACCAGGAAACAACATTGTATCTCACCTGGAAGTTATTTGAAAATCCAAAATATTGACTCTTGTTGATAGAATGAAGCGTCGCATCGTACAATGGATTTCTGTAGGACGTGTTATTTTCAAATATTTTATTTACGTTTCCATTCTCATCATAGGGTTTCCAGTAAGGATTTAATTTCGTATACAGATCAAACGATCCATAAGGAGATTCATTCGCGACATTCTGGAAAATACGTAATGAGTTTTGAAAGCGTAATTTCTTTACTGTATAAGAAAGATCAAATTGACCGGAGTAATTATTCCGGTTTTGTCCTTTCATAACACCTTCCTGAAAATCAGCGGAAAGCTGCACACCATATCGCACATAAGAATCACCACCGGAGAAATACAAAGCACTTCTGTTGCTGTAACCATATTGTACAGGCTTGGACATCCAATCCGTTTCCACACCACTTTCAACGGCTTTCAATCGCATATTATAAAGCTGATCATCATCCAATTGATAGTTTGGATTTCCTGATCCATATAAACCTGATCTCCTTTCAAAATCCAGTTTTTCAGTGGAATTTAAAAGATGATATACAGACAGATCCGGTGTAGTCAATCTAAAATCATTATTAAATATAACCTGGATTTTACCGGATTTTGGTGTGATGGTATTAATGACCAATACGCCATTTGCGCCCCGTGAACCATAAATAGATGTAGCGGATGCATCCTTTAAAATCGTGATGGAAGCGATCAGGTTCATATCCAGATCTACCACACGTTGTAAAGAAACCTCAAAACCATCCAGGATAAATAAAGGTGCGTTGGGATTAGCGGAGAATTCACCGCTCAAATTCGGAAATGAGTTAGCACCTCTTAATTGAATTTCCGGCAACTCATTGATATTACCACCGGTAACATTATTCGGAACAATTCTAAGTGATGGATCCAAAGCAGCAATCGCAGCAAAAAGATTATTTGAACTTACGGCTTTTAGTTCGCTTCCTTCAATCACTTTTGTTGCACCCGTAAAGTTCCCTTCGGGTCTTTGAAAAACACCTGTGGAGATAATAATATCATCCATTTTCTGATTCGTCTTTTCCAGTCGGATCACCACTCTTTTATCGGAAGTTATTTTAATCTCACGTGTGACATATCCAACAAAAGATATAATAAGTACATCTCCTACTTCTCCTTTGACGGTAAATTGACCGTCGCCTTTTGTCATCATTCCCACATCCTTTCCTTTAACTTTCACACTGGCCCCTTCCAGATTGTTTCCATCGGCATCCAATACAACACCAGTGATCACAGCTGCCGGAGATTCATCTTTTACGGCAACAGGAATTTTCTCTTCAATAAGGATATTCTTATCAATAATGGTGTATTTCAACGGTTTTTCTTTCAGGCACTCATCCAGGATAGAAGTGATGTCTTTATCAGACATTCTCACTGTGGCTTTCATGTCGCCCTTAATAATACCTGATTCGTAAATAAACAAGTAGCCGCTCTGCTGTTCAATGCTCTTGAATATTTCTTTCAGAGGGGCATTTGTTTTAGACAGGGATATTTTTTGTCCAGCTGCCTGAACCTGAATGCAGGAAGCAATCAGTAGGAAAAAGACCATTTTCATAATCAAAATAGATTTGAGCAAAGGTGTTTTAAAAGAGAAAACACTTAAAATTAATTTCATAAATTTGTCTTGTCTAAGTTTAAATAATTAGCAATCTTGCCGATTCTATTGATGACAACTTACATGTGCCGGGAGTGCTGCAAACACTTCCGGTTTTATATTGTCCTCGCTTTTTTTATTCAGTCACAGTGACCGTTTTTCCGTCTATTTTAAAATCAATTTTTAATGCCTCCATGATCCGAAGAACTTTTGAAACATTCACATTCCTGTAAATTTTCCCCGTGATTTTCTTTTCCGGAATCTTCCCTTCAAACTTCACTTCCAAATCGTACCATCTGCCTACCTGCCGCATAACATCTTTAATATCGGTATTGTCAAATTGAAACAAACCATTTTTCCAGGCAATCACTTCTTCCACATTTGTATTATTATTGATGGCGATAGCGTTAGAGGAATTATTGACAACTGCCTGCTGCCCTGGTTTGATCACGCTACTTTCTGTTCCTTTACTCACTTTTACAGATCCCTGAAGCAATGTCGTTCTCAGATTATTTTCATCTAAATATCCATTGATATTAAAATGAGTTCCCAACACTTCAATCTCAGATTTGTTCACAGAAACTTTAAATGGTTTTTCTGCATCATGCGCAATTTCAAAATATCCTTCACCAGTTAGTTCCACTTTACGTTCCTCTCCTGAAAAAGAAGCAGGAAAACGGAGAGATGATTCTGCATTTAACCAAACCTTTGAACCATCAGAAAGCGTAAGATTGTATTGTCCACCACGTGGAGTGGAAATCGTATTGTACACGATTTCATTTTCGCTTGATTTATTTGATCCTTCATAAGCCAGTTGACCATCGGATAGTTTCGTTACGGTAGAATTTCCCTGGGTGGAGATCATTCCGTTTCCTGCGCTATCAAGAATAACGGTTTGCCCGTTCCCCAATGTTAATATGGCTTTATTTCCACCCGGAGCTATATCATTCACCAATGGTAAAGGTTGTGTAATCTTTGCAATTTGTTGTTCAGGCTGCTTCTTGAAGAAAAAATATCCAACAGAAAGAAGCAAAATAACAGAAGCCGCTGCTGCCCACCAATTGATATTAAAAGAACGAACGATTGCTTTTGGCTTATTTTCTTCCTTCTTATCAATAGCTGCCAGCGTTGTTTTCAGGTATTCCCTAACTTTTCCTTCTGCAGGAAAATCTTCTTTAAATTCTATGGATTCCAAAATCATTTTCGCACGGTATGCCTCCCCTACCTTCGCAGGATTCTCTGAAATGAATGTTAACCAAAAAAGATTTGTGTCTTCATCCGGATTAAAAATCCAGTTCTGAAAATGTTCATCTGTTAAGAAATCTGATTCCGTGAAGTCGTGATATTTATTGTATTCGGGCATATTGATATTTATGAGTGTAGGAAGTTTTGGTTTTTACCCCATGGAAAATAAAAAAAGTTAAAATTTATTTATTTTGATTCCTCTACTGTGGCTATTATAATTGTAAAGGACCTTATTCCATTAACATATTCGATTGAATTAAAAGATAAAATTCATTGCAAAACAAGAATATTCCTTCTACCCCATCCGGGAAATAAACAGAAACAGTAAACTTCCTGAAAGGCCAAAATTCTCTTTGAGCATTCCTAATGCTCTTGCCATGATTTTGTAGGTTGCTTTAGTGGAAATATTCATAATGGCAGAAACTTCCTCATAAGAAAGTCCTTCATAAAACTTCAGGAAGATGGCTTCCCGCTGGCGATCAGTCAGGCTTGCCAGAGCGGTTTTCAAACGAATCCGTAATTCATTATCCAGTTCTTTTTTGATCATAAAATGATCAATAGAAAATTCCGGTTCCTCGGTAAAATGTTCTTCACCGACTGTTTTTTTATGCTGCTTCAATTTATTGAAGAGTATATAGCGGAAGGAAGTATAAAAGTAGGCGGCAACCTGGTCTATTGTTGGAATTGTTTCCCGCTTATTCCAAATGGCCAGCATTGTTTCCTGGGCGGCATCCTCTATTACCGTAGAATCATCCGTGAACTTTTTACCGTAGTTGCAGTAGCGGTTAAAATAATAAATAAATATTTCTTCATAAGCTGATCTGTCGCCATGAGAAATACTTATCCAAAGATTCCGGGAAGGTGCCAATAGGACTTATTTGATTTTTGAAATGTGGAAAACAAAAATAGTAATAAAAAACTTTGAATAAGAGATAAAGAGATTAAGTTATAAAGATCCTGATAAACAAAAGGTCAGAACCTTGACTTTCGACTTCTAAATCAGTTTTTGTTCTAAAATGATCTTTATCAGCAAAGCAGTGCATTTAGCATCCGGTTTAAGCAGGAGATTTTTTCAGTATCCTTTATGGTTTCGGGACTTAAAAATATTTTTTCTACTATTTCAGCAGCAATTTAAAAAACTTTTTAAATTGCCATAACCCATATTCCTATTTATTTTTTTGTTCATTAAACTTTTTAGTTTTTAATCCGTCCCTTTTAATTACCAAATTAAAACATGAAAAAAATTACCCTTACACTTATTATAGGCTTCAGTTTTGTTTTTCTTTTTTCGTGTAAAAAGAAAAATATCCAAAATGATAAAGACAATAATTTAATTACTTCCGCGACTCCTCTAATTGATTTTGGCACAGCAACCTACAGAGGATTTCAAGGTGGACTGTATCCAAATATTTCTAACCAAAGGCCTGCTGCACACAACGAAGCTGGAATAGCCATAGCAAAAGCTATAAAGCCTTTAAATAGTTCCGGAGCAATTGATGATCTAAACGGTAAAATAATTTGGATGTCGATCGGGATGTCGAATACAACTCAGGAAACTCAGGAATTCCTTTCTCTTATGGAAACCTTTGCGGATAAAAATCCAAAGCTGACCTTGATAGATGGAGCAGAAGGTGGAAAGGATATCAAACAAATAAACAATCCGGAAGCTAATTATTGGAATACTGTAAGTAATCGTCTTGCAAATTCAGGTTTATCACCCGCGCAGGTGCAAGTGATTTGGTTCAAAGAAGCTGAATCACAGCCTACGGATACCTCGTTTGCTACATATCCGGATGATCTTAAAATTAAATACCGGACAGTCATGCAAATACTAAAAACCAAATTTCCAAATTTGAAACTATGCTATTTAAGTGATCGTATTTACGCGGGATACGCGACCAGTAAACTGAATCCTGAACCTTTTGCCTGGCATACCGGGTGGACGGTTAAACGTTTAATAGCGGACCAAATATCAGGTGACGCCTCATTGAATTATTCAGGAAGTAACCCTTCTGCCGCATGGCTGTCATGGGGACCTTATTTATGGGCAAATGGCGCGACACCCAGAAGCGATGGACTTTCCTGGCTACCAACCGACTATCAGTCCGATGGCACACATCCTGGTGCAAGTGGCAGACAAAAGGTTGCTCAAATGCTTTTACAATTTTTCTCTACAGATGAAACCACAAGGCCCTGGTTCTTAAAACCATAAAAATTGAGAACAAACAAACAAGCTAATGAGATAGGGTTCTATGCTTCTAAAAAAATAAACTCTCATCTTTTTTTTACTCACTGTTAGCAGTGGTTATCGACGGTCAGTTTTCTTTTGGCTTTTGTTCGTAATTTGAATTGTTAATAAATTTAATTGGTCGGTCTGACGAGTAATAAAAAAACAGCATGACAATTTGAAATTGCAAGAATAGTAAATTCGACTACACTCCTCTCCTATTCTTCCATAGCTCCTATTAAAAAAAGATTACTGGCAAGGTGTTTCATTCCATGGAGGTAAAGGAGCTGACATCCGGTTAGTAAAGAACATCTTCCTCACAACTAATATCACCTACTCATTCACTAATCCAGTGGAAAAGGACATCTTTCTTTTCAGCCAGGATGAGAGCTCCATTGCATTGTCATATCAATATTAAAGAATGAGTACGGGGATTAAGGAGGGGTTGGAGTAACTCTCGCGTTGCTGGAGTATCGTCAACATAATTCCGAAGGCATTTCGAAAAAAAATGATGATTTTTCATTCAAAAATAGATACAATTGAAGGATTCTATTGAATTTTAATTGACCAATTAATGATAAATTTGGCAACGGAAATTTTTACTAAAGTAAATTCAATATTAGGTATTAAAAAAATAATTCAATATCAATCAACGAATATTTTTTAAAAGATATTAGATGAGACATTAAGAGTAAACAGAACAATTTCGTGGCTTTAATTACCTTCAACCAAAACACGAAGATTAAATAATTTAAGAACCTTGATTCTTTAAATCCGAGCCTCCAGCATGGAGCAAGGCCTGGCCGTTCGAAGCAAGATTGACAAGACTAACTGAAAATAATGAAAGATTTAAATTTTAATGATATTAAAGATTGGTTAAAACAGGATTTTAAATATAATTCTTGGATTACTGTATATAAAAATATGCGGTCACATTCTGATTGGTTTCATGTTTATACTGTAATGTTTCCTAAAAGTTTAAAGAAGGATTTTTTGGCAAATGGAGTATGGTCTCTAAATGAAACTAATTTCCGGCCTAGTTATGTTCATTATTCTGATAAATTGCCTAAGTATTTTAGATGGGGAATAGATGCAAAATATGAACCGTTCGTTTTTCAATGCTTTTATAATAATATCTATCCAACCTCAATTAAAATAATTGAGGAGTTTATACTCTACTTTAATTTGTACCATGACAGCAAAACAAACCAGTATATTTCGGTGAATGAATCATCTGAGGAGAATACAATAATTATTGTAAAGGACGACGAAATAAAAGTTCGAACAAATCAATTAAGAGAATTTCTTTCCGCAAAGAAAATGTGTATAGGACTTCAATTTGATTATTTTAGATTTTCAAATCTTGATTTAAAAGAACACGGTTTATCGGAAGATGTTTATCTTGAAGACAGAGGTAATGATTTTTGTTTGGAAGTAACTTTTCAAAATAGTGATTATTTTAATGATAAATTAAGAAAGGTGAATTCAAGGCTATTAGGCAAAAAAGTAGTAGAGAGTTTCTCAGATTTCAAACCAAAATTGTGGACAGAACAAATTGTAAATAAGGATTTTGATAAGTTTATTATTGCTGTAGATATAAATTCTGGACAGAACATAGAACATACTTGTAACCCAGATTCCTTATCAAACCTTTTTGGAAAGACCCCAAATGCAACAAATTACTTTACACCAGTTTTCTTTAAAAGAGAAGTGTTGTTAAAATATTATCAAGACACAAAAAAATATTCTGTAAATGATGGAAATATTGAACAGAAAGGTTCATGGAGACTTGAAATAGATAACGACCAAAACAATTCGATCATAGTTTATTTGGGTGATCTAGGTCGTGATATTCCTTATTCTGAACAAAAATATTGGAGTAGTTATAATATTCCACCTAACGGAAAAATTAGTGATGTTAAGTTTGAACGTGACTTCTTGACAATTTCATCGACTCCCCAAAGTAAAGATTTGGTTTTTAAAGCTAAATTTGTATATACCGATGATGATACCCCCTCGTTCCGCTCCATGGTACCCCTCTGAGAGGACCTAATAAGTGAAAGAGCTTTTTGTGTTTTATGAAGGTATTATTTTCGTTTTTGTTTTCAACTATTTCTTTTTCTTCTGGACTCACCTTTCAATTCCAGACGATGACATCGGGCTGTCAGTCTGTCAAGGATTGCATCGGCCAGACTGGGTTCCTCAAGATACTCATGCCATTTGGAAACGGGTAGTTGAGATGTAATAATGAGTGATTTTTTTTCATACCTGTCCTCCATGATTTGCAATAAGGCAAGCTT
>JBBSUB010000020.1:0-31960 GCA_038235345.1 Chitinophagales bacterium | reverse complement strand
TCCACTCATAAATAAGCAGGGAAACCAAAACCCCAATAAAAATAAGTATGGCTATATACCCCGGCCATCCTAATTCCTTGACAGCGATACCCCAGGCAATTATAAAAATTGCTTCAATATCAAAAATGACGAAGAGAAGCGCTACGATGTAAAAATTTAATGAAAACCGAACCCTTGCTGAACCTGTTTCAAGAATTCCTGATTCATAAGGTTCATCTGTGGCATGTTCAGAATGCCGCTGTCCTAAAAAATGTGACAGCAACAACATTCCCGATACCAATAACACGACTGCTATTGCATAAACTAAAAATGGCCAGAATAATGTAATCGTAACTGAATGATGCATATTAAGAAAAAATATCAGCTAAAACAATGCCGAAAAAAAGACGTGTTTATTTGGTTTATGTGATTTTTGGTTAGAGTAAAGTGGCTGTTCCTATTCTGAATATTCCGTGCGATTTTTTATCGATTAATATTCTAGGAGGGACAATAAATTTGCATCAAATTACACTGGGAATAATTATGACCATATTGAAGCAAAAGCAACTTCCGAACAAAAAGAGAAATTAAAAAAATATCCTCTTTGCAAATAAAGCATACCCGTCTCGCTGGAGAAGGCATTAAAAATATTCTAATCAAAGCACCTGGGAACAAATCAGTAATAGGCGGCGTGAAAGTAGTGACAGAAAACGATCGGTTTGCCGCCCGCCCGCCACTGAAGCTATTTATAAAATATATGCAGAAAGTTTTTTTAGCAAAGAGCATCTTAAAAAAATTATTGATGAGGCGCAAAAGATTGTCAATGCCGCGTCATAGATGAATCCATGAAACGTAAAGTGTAAAATTAATCCCGAGGCGTATAAGATCATAGCAATTAGGAGAAACTTTTTTTGATTCAGGATAATAAACAGATGAAAGAGTCAATTAAAAGGTTAGATAAAAACAGTTTGCTTCTTTCTAAAGCTTGTTTAGAGCCACAATATAAGACTTGTGAACGCGGATAAATTTCTAGCGGGAAGTCTATCCACCACAACTTTAAGGTAGTGTGTATAGCAAAGAATTTTTGAGGGGTATGTAATTTTACATTATCACCTATCGCTTCGGTAAATAAAATATCCTCCAGTTTCAGTCGGCGAATAATATTAGAATCCCGGATGAAAATAAATTCTTCGGTGGCACTTTGGATCAATTCTCTTGCCCGGTCCACAGCCTGCGTATAATATTCCCAAAAAATTAGTGGCAATAGTATTATGCCGCACCTTTGCGCCAGACATGGCAAATATTTCGCCTTCATAATATTCATGCTTTTCTACCCCTGTATTTTCCATTTTAAGATAGTCCTCAATGGCTATTTTTTCTTTTTTATATGCTGCCACGGGCTCTCTGATTTCCATTGAATAAAATTAAGTAATCAAATGCTCTATTATTGTATGGCTAATGCATTGATTGGAATCGATTAGTGGTGTGAAACACCATTTCCCTCGTTGATCGCAAAATGCGTACAGCTTATCTATTAAAAAAAAGAATAAAATCCGTTAAATAAATCTACAAATTATGAATACCGAAAATTTAAATGTACTTTCGCAACCATTATATACTCCTACTTAGCAGACTGGATAATCCTTCCTCACGGTTTCAGCTCATCAAGTCATAGGTTCTGAGCATATTGAAAACAAACTTTCTGGCTACATCGTTTTCAAGGAAGTTATCATTTATTATAAAACATTTTACGTTGCTATTTAAAGACTTACATTTAGTAGCGCCCATCTTGAAGGCGCTCGAAACGGAGGGCTATACTGCCCCCACCCCAATTCAGGAACAATCAATCCCTCATATTTTACGTGGAAAAGATTTATTAGGATGCGCACAAACAGGTACCGGTAAAACGGCTGCTTTTGCAATTCCCATTTTACAAAACTTATTATTACAACAAAAAGAAGATGCTTTTAATCATAACATTAAAGCGTTAATTCTTACTCCTACCAGAGAACTTGCTATCCAGATAGACGAAAGTTTTGATGCATATGGTAAGCATACCGGCTTAAGACATGCCGTTATATTTGGTGGAGTTTCCCAATTTCATCAGACCACCCAATTGCGCAAAGGCGTTGACATTTTAATCGCTACTCCCGGAAGATTGCTGGATTTGATGGCCCAGAAATTCGTTAACATTGAACACATCAAAACATTTGTGCTTGATGAAGCAGATCGTATGCTGGATATGGGTTTCATTCACGACGTACGGAAAATCATTGCAAAATTACCGGAAGAAAGACAAACTCTTTTCTTCTCTGCAACGATGCCTCCTGAAATCACCAGGCTATCTACCTCTATTCTTACGAATCCGGTTAGGGTAGAAGTTGCAGCAGTTTCTTCTACTGCTGAAAATGTAGACCAGTTCATTTACCTGGTTGAAAAAAATGATAAGCGCCAATTATTGATTCATCTGTTAAAAAATGATGAAATTCAGAATGCTCTTGTCTTTACAAGGACAAAATACGGTGCGGATAAAATAACGAAGGAACTGCGCAAAGCAAATATCAACGCTGATGCAATTCATGGTAATAAAACGCAAAATGCCCGTCAAAAAGCATTAAGTAATTTTAAAGAAGGAAAAATCCGCGTACTTGTTGCAACCGATATTGCTGCAAGAGGTATTGATGTTGACTCATTAAGTCACGTGATCAATTTTGAATTACCGAATATTCCTGAAACATACGTTCACCGGATCGGTAGAACAGGACGTGCCGGAGCATCCGGAGCAGCCTTCTCTTTTTGTGATATGGAAGAAAGAGCTTTTTTACGCGACATTCATAAATTGATCGATCAAAACATTCCGGTGGTAGAAGGTCATCCGTATGCAAGCACGATGCAGTTTGTACAAACTCCTGTAGCTGTTGCAAACCCAATGAACCGCAGACCTGCATCACATAGTGGATTCAGAAGAGCAAGAAGCTGGTCACAAGGCAGATAAATCGAACAAAAATCTTTTAAGAATACAAAACCGGATCCTCTTTAAACAGGTCCGGTTTTTTTTATTGGTTTAACGTTTTCTTTAGATCATATTGCAAATCAGGATGCAGTTTGTCTATAGCACTCTCAATTTTTTTTACCTGGCTTGTGTAAATATTCAAAAGTTGTTTACTCTTTTTTACCGGAATAGAATACCGGTCAAAGCAATTACAGAAATATATGAGTAATTCTGCTTCAATTTCTTTTGATTCAGCAAACCGGATATATTTGGAAATATTCCTTAAAATTTTACGGGTTGTTTTTTTGATAAAATATACATTTGTGGTGTTCATCCCTTCAAATAAACTCCCGGTTTCATCTTTTACTTTTTGTATAAAAGATGGAATATCTTCGGATTCGAAAAGCAGGAAGCCGAGCAATTCCTTATTTACCTTTTTAAACTTTATCAGTCTTAAGCAATGAGAAAGCAATTCACTTTTATCCTGCTTTTCAAGTTCCTTTTTAATCTCAGCTAATGAGGCAACCATAATGTCTATTTAAGAATTGAATTTGCTTAGAATTTCCTTAAATGTAAATCGTTGTAAGCAAATAAGTGCGGAAATTATGTAACAGTTCTGATTTTAACCTAACCTATATCATAATGCGCTATCAATTATTATTTGATCGTTTGACCTATATTGGCAGACAGCTAATTCATTCTGGCATAAAATTTTCAGCATATTTAATATAAAAATTATTCAGATGAAAGCAATATTTGTTTTAACAGTGTTTATTTTTCTATTTTCCGTTTCAGGATTTTCCCAGGATTCTGCCAAATTCAAAGTTTTGCAAAAGGTAAATGTCAAAAAAAAGAATCCTGATCCCGCAAAGAAAAATTATACAATAAAACTTAACAAACAGCCTCAGATAATGTATCGTGATACCAGGTTGGGCAGCAGTTCTCCTTTGTATAAAACCTATAAAAAGAATGATTATGGTGCCGGAGCTATTACAACAAATCCAAATAAAAGTGATGCCCCCTCATTTATATATACTTCACCGGTTATTAAAACAGATACCCTTAAGCATAAGCCTGATAGTATTATCCATCATTAAAAATTGTTCATGATATAAAAAAAAACTTCCACCTGTAAAGATGGAAGTTTTTTTAATCATTTAATCCTGTGGGTTTTTGGTTTTTCAGGGTTAAATTTCTAACTCTTTCGAGTTGGTTTTCATTGGGGATAATTCATTTCGTTTTCACTCGATATTGGATAAAAGCAAAGTAGAAGTTGACTGATATCAGATTTCAAAGTTTTTCTCCTGGATAAAAGGAATAGTTATTTTCAATGGATTTGGATATTTCGATTGGTGCTTGTTGAACATCAACCAACTTCTTCCACAAACATACAGCTTCCTGAATCTGCCTGCAAGTGCATAAATGCCTAATCTTGAAGCTATTGTAATTACGGTCATAATCGTAAAAACCCGTTTCAGACCGTTCGTATAGTTACTAATATCACTGTTGATTCCAACATAATAATAAGCCTAAAACATCCGTATATTTTGTATCAGAAAACAAAACAGCTATGCCGGAAATCATTCACTGGTAGAGGTTTCGGTATTTTGATGAAAAATTAATTGTGTCTTTAAGCATCCTCACAGAGATGGACATATGAAAATTACACAATTGGATCATGGTTCAAAGTTTGTTAGCAGGAACAGTAGAATTTAATAAAAACTTCTAAACATATTTCCTGAAAAAAATCACAAAATAAATTATCATGAAACAGAAACAAAGTATTCAGCCTCTTTTCTATATTCTCTTTATTTTCATTTCCAGCCTGATGGTTCAGTGCAGTTTCACAAAATCTACAACAAACAATTTGGAAAAAACTGATATTGAAAAAATGATCAATGACCATTCATTTATTTTTGTAGCAGAAAGAATGGATCCGCTCAGAGGAAGATCGCGCATTTTAACCAGCAGCTATGATGTACGTGTTAACAACGATAGCCTGGTAAGCTACCTCCCCTATTTTGGACGCGCCTACTCAGCTCCAATCGATCCTACGAACATTGGAACACAATTTACCTCTACAAAATTCACGTACCAGATCAATCCAGCGAAAAACAATCAGTGGCGGATTTCCATTGTTCCAAAAGATGTACAATCCATTCAGGAATTGGTTTTCACTATTTTTGATAATGGGAACACAACTTTAAATGTTTTGAGTACATCGCGTGACCAGATTTCTTATACAGGTTATTTAAAAAAGGTAGAATAAATATGAATCAGCAAACAGGGAAGATGTTATTAGCGATAGGAGTTTTTATAATTATCGCCGGTCTAATTGTTTACTTTTTTCATGATCACCTGAAATGGATCGGTAAATTACACGGTGATATTCGGATAGAAAGGGAAAATTTCCGGTTTTATTTTCCGATAACGACCATGGTTATACTTAGTATTGTTCTCTCATTATTAATATTTATTTTCAGAAAAATTCATTGATACCTTTGTTTGCAGTTTTACCCGTTTCATTTTTGTAATAACATTTGAATCCTTGCACTTAATAAATACTATAAAGTAATTGCAAAAAAATTAACGAATAAAATAATCAGTATTTCTAACCCCTAAATTTCATTCCTCATGGCAAAGTATTCAAAAGGCGCTCAAAAAAAGGTCGAAAAAGCAATGCACGAAATGCATGAAGGCAAATTAAAAAGTGGAGGAAGCGGTAAAAAAGTAACCAATCCCAGGCAGGCTATAGCTATCGGACTTTCTGAAGCGAGGGAAGAAGGTAAAAAAGTTCCAAAGAAGTATGGCAGTTCATCAAAATCAGCCTCTTCAAAAACAGGAGCAAAAAAAACAGATACTCAGAAAAGTCCTTCAAAAAGTTCCGAAGTAAAAAAAACAGCGCCTAAAAAATCAAAGGTATGGGGCTCTTCAACCAGCAGATCTTCTGCCAGATCTTCCGCTCCGAAAAAGGCAGATCCAAAAAAAGAAACGCCCAAAAAGACAGTCTACAAAAGTTCAGCTCCCAAAAAAATAGCAGCGAAGAACGCATCTCCGAAAAAAAGCGAAACAAAGAAAACAACTTCAAAGAAATCAGCGCATAAAAGTTTAACTCCTAAAAGTGCGGCCAAAAAAAAGAGCGTTTTCAGGAAGCCAACTCCAAAGAAAAATTAATTTTTCATATTCAACAAAATTTCTAAAACCACTTAAAAAAAAGGTGGTTTTTTTGTTAGATATAAACCTTAATCCAGTCGGGATATCATGCAGCGGCATCAACGGCATAGATTTTACTATTTAAAATCTATTCAGAGTATTATTTATCTTTAACCCTTAAATAATACAAAAATCATTTTCTTACTTTACAAATCATTCTGTATGAATTTTCCCCGCGTCTCCTTATTTATATCGTTTATCATAATCTCCTTTTATTCTACTGCACAACCAATCACATCCCCGCAAATTGATGCCCTTGTAGAAAAAACATTAACCACGTTTAATGTTCCCGGAATCGCAGTTGCTATTGTAAAAGACGGAAAAGTAATTCATGAAAAAGGATATGGAGTCAGTTCAATAGCCACCAAAAAAAAGATAAATGAACACACACTTTTCGGAATCGCCTCTAATAGCAAAGCATTCACAGCTGCGGCTTTGGGGATGTTGGCAGATGAAGGGAAAATAAAATGGACGGATAGAGTTGTTGATTATATTCCCGGATTCCAATTATACAATCCGTATGTGACTATGAATTTCACCATTGCAGATTTATTGACCCATCGCAGTGGCTTAGGATTGGGTGCCGGTGATCTGATGATTTGGCCGGATAGTAATGTTTTTACAAAAATTGATATTATTCATAACATGCGATATTTAAAACCCGTTTCAGATTTTAGAACAAAATATGATTATGATAATTTACTGTATATCATAGCCGGAGAAGTGGTTGCAAAAGCATCAGGAATGACTTGGGAAGATTTTATAGAAACAAGAATCATGAAGCCGCTCGGCATGACTGAAAGTGCCGCGTCTGTTCAAAGAACTAAAAATAAAACAAACACGATCGATCCGCATGCCCCCGCCAATGGAAAACTGGAGGTTTTGGATATTCACTGGAGCGAGATTGCCAATGCAGCCGGCGGAATTTATAGCAGTGTGCACGATATGAGCAAGTGGGTTATTATGCAATTAAATAATGGAAAATATGGGGATGGTTTAAAGAACAGATTATTTAGTGAAAGCGTTCAGCAGCAGATGTGGGCTCCACAAACCATCATCCCGGTTGGAAATAACTCCCCCTATAATACT
The DNA here is from genome assembly GCA_038235345.1 of Chitinophagales bacterium. Taxonomy (GTDB): domain Bacteria; phylum Bacteroidota; class Bacteroidia; order Chitinophagales; family Chitinophagaceae; genus Ginsengibacter. The sequence goes on along the minus strand of JBBSUB010000020.1, from coordinate 24,687 downwards.
CATTTTGCCGCCTACGGATTTGGCTGGAGGTTAAGCGATGAAATGGGCTATAAAATTGTGACGCACACAGGTGGATTAGCAGGCATCGTGACACAGGTAACGCTCATCCCGGAATTAAATCTGGGTATCATGGTTTTCACCAATCAACAGGTTGGCGCGGCATTTACAGCTATCACCAATACCATTAAAGACAGTTATTTTGGAATGCCTAAAGTGGACAGGCTGAAGGAATACAATACAAGGGTTTTGGAAAATGAAGCGAATGCTAAAAAGATAACGGATAAAATCTGGAAAGATGTAGCAGACCAGCAAAAGTCAAATAATACAAAAGTGGATTTAAATAGTTTTGCAGGAACTTATAATGATCCGTGGTTTGGAGATATCATCATCTCTTTAAAAAGCGGTAAACTTATTTTTAATGCCGTAAAATCTCCAAGATTAAGAGGCGAAATGATGCACTATAAAGCCAATACATTTATTGTAAAATGGGCGGACAGGAGTATGGATGCAGATGCTTATGTATTGTTTGAAACAGATAGAGAAGGAATACCTGTATCTATAAAAATGGACGCGATCTCTCCCCTGACAGATTTCAGTTTCGATTTCCAGGATCTGGATTTCAGCAGGGTGAAGAAGTAATTGAAAGTAGCTCATAGCTGAAAGCTAGAAGCTCTTAGCTTTCAGCCGACAGCCCATATCTGACAGGCGCTTCTTCTACCATCTCTTTTTTCCTGATAATCATTCTACCGATCAACAGAATCATTAAACTTGTAAAGGCACAGCCGAACATCACACCGGTCATAGGCAATTCAGAATGATTACTAAGAATAGATACAATAGCCGTTGTTCCTGCCCCAATACCTAACTGTATAGCGCCCATAAGCGCAGAGGCAGTACCGGCATTTTTGCTGAAAGGTGCTATAGATAGTGCAGAGGTATTTGGAAACGCAAACCCCTGGGTACTCAAAAACAGAAAGGCAAGAAGAATGGTGGAATACAACCCTAACAGATGGAAATATGCACCGCCCAATAACAAAGATCCTGTAATCACCTGGCAAATCAAGGTCACTTTAGTGATTTGTTCGCTGGAATGCTTCCGTAATAAAACAGTATTTAGCTGACTGGCACTGATTAAACCAAGAGCAATAAAACCAAATATCCATCCATATTCTTTTTCAGAAACACCATATAGTTCCATAAAAATATAGGGAGAGCCGGCTATGTAGGCATATAATCCCGAGGCAGCAAAAGAACCTGTTAGCGTATAGGTATAAAACTGCGGCACTTTAAACACTTCCCAAAAACTTTTAATAATTGGGCCGGGCATAAGGGATTTTTTTGTGTCTGGTGGGCGACCTGCAGGAAGCCAGGCATAAACGGTCAATATATTTATAAGAACAATGATTGAAAGAACGATAAATATAGAATGCCAGCCAAAAATGGAGGTCATATATCCGCCAACCGTGGGGGCTACAATGGGTGAAACTGCAATAACCAACATTAGCAGACTGAACACCTTCGCATTTTCTGACACGGGGAATAAATCCCTTACGAGTGCCCTTGCTGCTACCATCCCCGCACAGCCGCCTATTGCCTGCACAAATCTGGCTATAATTAATGTATCAGCAGTATGAACAAAAACACTCCATATAGAAGCAGCGAGGTAAATACATAATCCTACATAAAGAGGAATTTTTCTTCCAAACCTGTCCAATAGTGGCCCATAAAATAATTGCCCAATAGATATACCAATAAAATAACTGGAAAGAGAAAGAGCCACATGAGCAACAGTTGTGTTCAGATCGGCTGCTATAGATGGGAATCCGGGAAGATACATATCTATTGAAAATGGCCCCAAAGCGGATAGCAAACCAAGCGTAAATATTGTCAAAAACCGTTGTCGTCCTTTCATAATTTAAGGCTGCAAAATTAAGAAAGCATTTCTTAGGAATGTCCTAATTTATAAAATATCTACAAACACCTAATTCCGGTGTTTCAAAACAAAATGAAATATCCATCTTCGAAAATTATTTCAATAAAGGTTCAAAAAATTTAATTGGATGAATATTCGATGAAAAAAGGGATAGCATAAAAGAAGTGTTTCTAAAAAAGTAAATATTTCATCCTCTAACCTTTACCTATTTTTGCATTTATGAAAACAGAAAATTTTTCACTGAAAAATATACTCACGAATTTACAAATTGAGACTCTGAATGAAATGCAGGAAGCATCTCTTGAATCCGCAAGATCCGAAAATGATCTTATTTTACTTTCTGATACAGGTTCCGGCAAAACATTGGCATTTTTAATTCCCATTCTGGAAAGGCTCGATAAAGACAATAAGAACACTCAGGCGATGATCGTTGTTCCATCCAGGGAATTGGCTATCCAAATAGAACAGGTTTTTAAGAAAATGGGTACAGGTTTTAAAATTACCGCCTGTTATGGTGGACATAAAAGAGAAATCGAAGAAAATAATTTGATACAACCTCCTGCGCTTATTGTTGGAACGCCGGGCCGGATCTGCGATCATATCCGGCGTGGAAATATCACTATTGATGATATAAATACTCTTGTTATGGATGAATTTGATAAATCCCTGGAATTGGGTTTCCTGGAAGAGATCAATTTCATTCTAAACTCCCTAAAAAAAATCGAGAAAAAAATCCTGACCTCAGCTACTGATGCAGTGGAAATACCAGACTTTATGGGCCTAAAAAACCCGGAAAGACTTAATTTTCTTTCAGGAGAAGAAACAAAAGCTGTCGCGTTTAAACAAGTCATATCAGAAGATAAAGACAAGGCAAACACCTTATTTAAATTGATCTGCTCTCTGGGAAACCGTTCTACCATTGTATTCTGCAATCACCGGGAAGCTGTGGAGCGTACTAGTAAAATGCTTTCTGATAAAAGCATTAATAATGAATTTTACCACGGAGGAATGGAACAACACCAAAGAGACAGTGCTTTGTGTAAATTCAGAAACGGCACGACCAATGTGTTGGTGACAACGGATCTTGCTTCACGCGGATTGGATATCCCAAATATCCGGTACATTGTCCATTATCATTTACCATTAACAGAAGATGCCTTTGTACATCGCAATGGCCGAACAGCCAGGATGGATGCCAGCGGAACGGTTATACTGATCATTGGACCCGATGAACATCTTCCTGAATATATTCAGGAATCTGTTGAAATGATTGATCTGCCGGAAGAAGACGAAATACCTGAAAAACCAAAATGGTCTACCCTCTTTATAGCTGCCGGTAAAAAAGACAAAGTAAATAAAATAGATATTGTAGGCTTTCTATCCAATAGAGGTCAATTAAAACAAGAGGATATCGGCCTGATCGAAGTAAAAGATTTCTCTTCTTTTGTGGCCATCAGAAAAGTCAAAATGAACAACCTTTTGCATCTGATAAAGGACGAACGGATTAAAAATAAGAAAGTGAAGATGGAAATAGCGAAGTAGCGATTTAGCTGTTAGATTTTAGCCATTAGCTAAACGCTAAAAGCTAAATCATTGAAGATCTATCAATAAATTGAAATGAAAAATGCCCGGAAAATTGTATAAAACAATTCGTCCGGGCATTTTTTATTTTATTTCCAAATAATAGTAAACTTCATTCACAATGAGATCCTGATTACAATAACCAAATTAAATCACTAAATAATGGTTCAACCTATTTACAATCTCTCTTAATAAAGGGCATTTCTGTTAAATATTTCAAAGTCCCAATATTCTTAAACATAAGCGTATCGGAATTTCCCTTATTAATAAGATTACCATATCCTTCCTGAAGTTGATTTCCCTGGATCTTAAATACAACCTGTCTTACAGAATTTTTTCCCTCTGAAAAGAAATCATACCAGGCAACAATCAGATCACCTTCAATTTTTCCATTGATGGTTCCTTTGTTGCTGTCCTTTTCAAAATTCTTAATAGAAAGATCTCCTGAAACAGAGGTTGCATCTTTTTTATGTTGCAACACTAAATTTGATGTATCCTTTTTTAATATGGCTGTATAGCATCCTCCAAGAGCAGAGGTAGAATCAATGACGCGAACATCTTTTACTTCCTGGCCTTCATCTGTTTTTTCTGTAGTGGTGTTTGAAGTGCAGGCACCTAAAAAACAGCCAAATAAAATCAAATAGCGTTTCATAACAATTTATTTATTGAAAGGTTTTATTCATAGCGCTGAACATGCCTTTTGTTGACCATTGTGCAGGAACGATCATTCTACGAACGGTTTGCAGCGGGTTAATAGAATCTCTTTTTGTAGAAAGTATAAACGACATTCTATAGCCGGCTTTTTCCAGTTCCGGAAAAACAGACGCCCCCCAAATTCCGAAAGGGTAAGCAAAATAAGTAACTTTTTTACCTGTAATATCCTCTATGGTTTTATTAGCCCCTTCAAATTGTTTTTGAAAATCGTCACCCTTTAATTTGGTCACCATGTGATGATCCCAGGTATGTGCCTCTATTGCATGCCCTTTGGCTACTAAATCTTTTATCTGGTCCTTCGTCATATAACGGGGTTTACCAATGGAAATAGTCATTAAAAAGAATACTCCTTTATATCCATATTTATCCATTTCAGGCACTCCTATGGTGTAAGGTCCTTCTACAGAATCATCAAACGTAAGCATGACCGGTTTTGCGGGTAATTCATCATTGTATACAAGGTAATTGTACAATTGATCAGGCAAAATCGTTTCATATCCACTATCCTTCAGCGCTTTCATCTGGGCGGCAAATTGCGAAGGCGAAACGGAATATGTTTTATATGTTTCACTTTGTCCGGGTTGCGATTCGCGTATATGATGATAACAAAGTACAGGTACTTGCTTTTTTGCCAAAATGGCTGCTGCATCGTTGGGAATTCTTTCCTTCGTATTTTCAGTCTTAACAACTGAATCTTTGTTCTGAACGGATTCTGCAGGAGTCTCTGCGTTTGTATTACCTACGTTATTGCAGGCTGATAATAAAATGACCAGGGAAAGTACGATATTGATTTTATTCATGAATTTCATAAAAAACTCTATTGGTATTGTATATAAATGGGCTTAGGTGTAAATTTCAATAATTCTTGCGGCGTGTAAAGCTGATCTGCACCCGTTTTAGTATCATTTTTATAAAACAATTTAAAACCGGCATAATCCACAGGTTCTCTATAAATATATCTTAACCAGGTAGAGCGCTTCAGGGTCTTATTTCCCCATCCATCCATATCCATAACAATTTGAACCTCTGGTACATTTTTAATATTTTTATAATTAGTCACCATCCCTTGTGTAAAGCGGTGAACCACTAAAATCTTCGGAGGAAGGTTATTATCTCTGACCAATTTAGCAAGGTGATCGATCACAATGTTGATATCAGCCGCGTCAAAAGTGCCAATTTTTTTTCCGGGCACGTGGGCTGTTTTCATGCTGAATTCCGGATCAATTCCCAAATGAACCTTGGGCATTTTTAAATAATCATCCAGGGCAGGAACCTCTTCTGCAAGTGTACTATGTCCAACCTGGATATCAAGAAATACCAATGCGTCAATTTCTTTTGCCCAGTTTACGATGGTGTCTTTTTGGGAATTCGGCATTCTCAAACGATGTTTTCCATCTTTTCCTGGTGCGCCTTGCGCTGTAACAGCTACATAGTGCAAAGCTGGAATTACCGGAATAGAAGAATCAGCGGCCTGCCAAGAGGCTACTTCTCCTTTTAACTTCGCGAGCATTTCGTGTTTGGGAAGTTCTCCCAGAATCCCCATCTTTTTAGAATATAAATTACCATAAAAAGCGACTATCCTGTGAAAGGGCAAAATCGCACCCGGTAAAGGATATGGGGCTTTTACCGGCCACATCCCTGTTGTGTCATTGTTGGCAATCAGTTGATTCAGGCGATCATATTCTGCTGTATCTAACGTTTTTTTCAGGTCAGTTTCCGGTTTTGCTGCTATAGGATTTTGCAGTGTATCTGTATTGGATTTTTCTCCTTCAGAAAGACCGGCATTGCAGCCATAAGCTGCAAAAACGAAACCGAATACAGCAGGCATGTAAGTTTTGAGGGTATGTTTCATAAGTTGCGAAGGTATTTTAAAAAGCGACTTTTTAATTTTTTTAAGGGTTTATTTTTTTATAAATGTTTTGGTAAAAAAAGAGGGGCCTGATTCTCAATATTTCTTTCCCTCATTCAGGCTTAAACGCTATATGTTACTGAATATTTTCAGGATAGAAAAATATATACTATTTCTTTAACAGGAAAATATAGGGCAGGATTTTTATTGCACATAATGACTAAAATTCATGCTTTAAGCATTCTCCTGTTTAAATTCACACAGAAAAGAAGGAAAATTTAAAATTCTAATGAAAAATCGATGATTGATTTAAGGATAAAAATAAAAGGATTTAGTATGGCTTATTTCAAAAGACAAATATCAAAAATAAAGAAAGCAAAATATTTTTAGGGTTTTGTGAGAGATATCTTCCCTTCGTTGATATCTAATTTTATTTGCATCACTGTTCTTCTCAGTTTATAATCATCCCAGTTATAATCGGTTATTAAGAATTTGGTCGCAGCCTGTGCACCCTTAATAAACATGTCTATTTTATCCTGATCACTTAAAAAGAAGTTAAGCCAGTTATATTCACTCAACGGAATTTTACCGATCCCTTTTTCATACATTCTGTTCTTCAACAGAAAATCTTTATCGTAATAAAAACGGATCGTATTGAATATCCGCCCAAGATAGCCGGTAATACTCCAACCCGTCGCTGTCAACTTTTGATCATCCGGTTTACTATCGTCCAGATCAATTCCAAAGGAAGGTAATCTTGGAACCGTTATCTTGGAATTATAGAAGATATTTATGGGGAAATTAGAAAGAATTCCTCCATCAACAAACCGTGCTATTGAAGGTGGATCCGGTTCATTGAATGTATTCAGCCAGGCATCTTTTATTTCTTGTTTGTCACATGGTATTTTATCGATGTAGTAAGACTCAAAAAATAACGGAATTGACATGGAGGCACGTATAAATCCGGCAGGCTGTAAAGAATCGATATTATCCTTTTCCCGGAATAAATAGCACATTTCAGGAAACTGAATTTTATTTTGAGTAACCAGTTCTGAGGTGATAAAGGTTACATCCCCGAAAAGAGTTGATGCATCTTGCGGATTGTCTGCTCTCAACTTTAAGTCGGGCAAAGTTGAGGCTTTTTTATTAAGGTCGCTTACTGTATGAACACCATTAGACTGCAATTGCAGTTTGATCCAATCATAAAAATAATCACCCGGATTAATACCATACCCCCTTTTTTTAAGTCTTTTCAGATTAAGATAGAGGTAATAATAAATTGCTCCCATCAGTAAAAAATAAAAAGCGGAAACAATAAAAGAAATAAACGCGTAATCGGAAAGTGCAGGGTACCAATGATGTAGCCCAAGCAAAACAAAATTGACCAGGAATAGAAGGATCCCTATTATTACGATAATAGAACTGAACCACTTAACCCTGGTAGTAAAATTGTGATGAGAAATAAAACTTTTGATTATCCGGCGAACGGAGGGTCGACCATCGACTAAACAAAAGAAATCCAGATTACTTAATGCTTCCAATATATGCGTAGACTTTTCATCCTTTTTCTCGCCGATAACAGTCATGAGAGCAGTGTTAATTGCTCCGGCACTTGTACCTGCCAAACGAAGAAAACGGATACCCATCTTTTCTAAAATGTAGGTATAACCTACCAGGGCTATCCCTAACACTCCTCCACCTTTTTGAACAAGATGGGCGTATTGATGTCCATCCTCATCGATAACATCAGAAACAATAAAAGGACGTTTTCCCTCACCGAATTCCTGGGTTAAATTTCCAATGCAGGCAAGAACATCCGGATGATTAATAAAATCTTCCGGAGATAATTTCTTTCTGATGTTTTGCTTAGAGGCCTTATCCATAATTAATCAGAATGATTGAAGGCAGAGTACCTAAATAGAATTTATATAACTATCCAGATGCTCTATAGTCTGCTGTTGGGATATGATCGTTTCAGAGATCACGTCACTGATAGAAATAATTCCTTCCAGTTTTCCATCTGCAAAAACAGGTATATAGCGGATATTCTTTTCAGTCATAAGCTCCATGCAATGAGCAACAGTGTCAGTCCTATTCAGGTCAGGAAATTCTGTAGCCATAATGTCCTGAACTTTCGTATCTGTAGAATTTCTCCCTTTTAAAATAATCTTTCTTGAATAATCACGCTCTGTCATAATTCCAAGGAAAGTGTCATTTTCCATAATTACTACAGACCCGATATTATTTTGAGCCATAACTTTCAATGCATCTTTCACGGAAGTATCCGGTAATACAGAAATGGCTTTGTGCCCTTTGCGGTTTAGGATATCACTTACTTTGTTCATAAAAAAAGAATTATAAGGATGAGAAATAAAAGCAAGGGTAAATTACAATTATATTATTATAAATCAAAAAGTAATTGAAAGCCATTTTACAGCATTTATACTCAGGAAGATATTTTTTCAAGAAATTTGTATCTAAGGTAATAATGTGTATATTTGATTTAATCGGACCCCTAAGTAAACTTATAAGCAAATCCATTAGAGTTTTCCAGCTTATAAAATTTTTTATTAATCATTAAATTGAAAGATTATGAAAAAAGTTTACCCCGTAGAGTTATCTGATACTTTAGTAGCAATCGGTATCATTCTTGCATTTTTGGGCGTAATGGGTGTTATCGCTCTTATGACCGGACTGTAAATAATCTCCTTCCAAATTATTTCGTGGCGAAACATAATTGTTCGCCATTTTTTTGTGCTTTTTTACCAATATTCATTTCAATATGGAGCGACCATTTATAATACTTGTAAATGATCAGGCTATTCTCTATTCTTCTTTCTCTTCCGGAAGAAGTTTGGGTAGTGAAAATTATTCCCGGTAAAAAATTACGGATATTTGCAGGCACAAAATATAAAAAATGCGAATTGCAATTAATGGAATGGGCCGCATAGGCAGGCTTTTGTTTAGGAGATTAATAGAGGATAATCAATTTGAGATAATAGCAGTGAATGATATTATGCCAGCGGATAACCTAGCGTATCTTTTGAAATTCGATTCTATTTATGGCACCTTTAAAACAGCCATACATACTGAGATGGACACATTTACTGTTTCTGATAAAAAAATTAGAGTTTTGCAGATTGCCGATCCGGCAAATCTCCCCTGGGAAGAATTGAAGATTGATGTGGTTTTGGAATGTAGCGGTGTGTTTAAAGATAAAAAAAGTGTCGAAAAGCACCTGGCGGCAGGAGCTAAAAAAGTGCTGCTTTCAACAACAAGTTCCGATGATATTGAATTAAAAGTTTACGGCCATAATCAAAATGAGGGCATTTCTGCATTAAACATGCTATCGCCCGGAGGATGTATGACAAATTGTAGTGTACATGTCTTGTATCTCTTAAATTCTATTGGAATTAAAGCTGTACATATCAATATTCTCCATTCATATACATCCCGGCAAGCTTTGGTAGATGCTTCTCATGACCAGTTCCGGCGTGGCAGAGCAGCAGCGGAATCCATTATACCAGTAGATATTGATCTCTACAAATCACTGAACCGGTTATTACCTGCACTTAAAAATAAAATACAAACCTCCTCCACACGTGTACCTGTTGCCAACGGAGCTATGGCAAATTTTTATATTCAACTCACTTCTAACGTGTCGGCTAAGCAGATTAATCAGTTGTTTCAAAAAGCAGCTGAAAATGAATACAAGGATATCCTGGAATATACCGAAGAACCCCTTGTATCATTGGATATAAAAGGAAATAGTCATTCCTGTATTATTGATGGCACACAAACCTCTGTCGTTGGAGACCAGGTAAGGATCGTAGCATGGTTTGATAATGAATTCGGATTCACCAGCCGCATGATAGACTGGCTAAAATATTGGAAATAATCTTTGAAAAAGTCCGTGATTTTTTGGAAAAGGAAACTCTCAATGTTTTAGGTCATTACTTAATCATCCAGTTCCGATAATAAATTCCGGATATCCAATGGTTGCGTAAACATTTTCACATTTCCATTATTATCCTTTGGCCATAGTTCCCTGGGTCTATCAGTGTATAATTCCAGACCATTATGGTCAGGATCACTTAAATAGATTGCCTCACTTACTCCATGATCTGCTACACCCGTTAATGGATATTCATGGTCAAGTAGCCGTTTATAGATCTGTGCCAAATCTTTTCGTGTTGGATATAAAAGCGCAAAATGAAACAAACCTGTACTACGATTAGATGGTGGTTCAGAATTTTTACTGTACCAGGTATTCAATCCGATGTGATGATGATAATCCCCTGCGGAAATAAACGCCGCATCATCCCCTATTTTGGACAGGCACTTAAATCCAAGTAAATCACAATAAAAATTTAGTGAGCGTTCTAAATCAGCAACCTTCAAATGGATGTGTCCAATCTTTGCCGATGCAGGAATCGAATATTCAGCATTCATAATAATCAATCTTATTATTAATAATAATCAGGACAGTGGACATCTACAAAAGGTATGGGATCTATTCTTTCAGTCTAATTTAATTTAATCTCAAATAATTTAGGCCATAATTTACCGGTAATAAACATCTTTTTACTTACGCTATCATAAGCGATACCATTTAAAACTCCTTCCGGATTAAGGTCAGCCGAGGGTGCATACTGTTTGAGCAGTCCATTCATATTCATCACTCCCACCACATGTCCGTTCTCAGGATCTATTTTTACAATGTCATTTTCGTGCCAGATATTCGCAAAAATATAACCATCAATATATTCCAATTCATTCAGATTATTTATCTCTCCGACATTACTAATAACGGTGATAATTTTGACGATTTTCATTTTACCTCCTTCCTCATCAGGTTGTACGAAATAGAGTTTGGAGCTTCCATCGCTAATAATTATATTTTCACCATCATTTGTAGCTCCCCATCCTTCATAGGACCATTTTAGCGTATTAACCGGAGTGGTGATATCATTTAAATTATAAACAAATATTTTATTATTCTGCCAGGTTAATTGATACAACTTATTTTTAAAAATGGTAATTCCTTCCCCAAAAATAGAGTTATCTGCAATTAAATGATCCTTTTCTACATGACCGGATTTCAAATCAACTATTCTCAATCTTGATTTACCTAATTCTCCTGTGCCTTCATACAATTTCCCATTATAAAATTCAAGTCCCTGGGTAAATGCTGATGGATCATGAGGAAATACGGCATCTACAGTGAAAATGAGTGGTGTGGGTGCAGCTATATTCGTTGGCTGAGCCATAGGTATACTTTTGTCATAATCTGGATTTGAACTGTTATCGCAAGAAATCAAAAAAATGGAAACTAAAAATACGAGAAATTTATTCGTCATGTTGTACGTTAATGAGCAGCAAAAATAAGCAAACCGATCAAATTCGATTTTTATCCTAAAAAAATATTCCAAACGCTTTGTTTTATGAAAAACATTCTCTTTATTTGTGGCTTCAACCTCTGTTACAGTCATAACACTTTTATATCCTCCTGTTATATCTGATTAATACTCAGGCTTATTGAATTTTCAATAGTATACATCCTCTCATCCCTTGTAATTATTATTATATAGCCGCCCCTATGTAATCCCACATTTGTTAATCAGCTCAAAACAGAGCCTACAAAGGGATACATGAAATTTATTTATACAGTTGCCTTACTATGCTATTTCTCATTTGCGTCCGCCCAACGTTGCGTAACTGATGATCATATTAATTTACAGTCTATTTTACGAACCGGTAATATAGATCCACAAAATACCAGGGGTCAAAAAGATATACTTGCGGATCAGGTGATCATAATACCGGTTGTTATTCATGTATTATATAATAGCTCTGAACAAAATATTAGCGATCAACAGATCTTATCGCAAATAACTGCTTTAAACAATGATTACAGAAGGCGCAATGCGGATATGGTGAATACACCCGATGTATTTAAAAAAGTAGCCGCTGACACGAGGATAGAATTTTGCCTGGCAAAAGTAGATCCAGCCGGGAAGCCAACTTCAGGGATCGTGCGTAAATACACAAAACTAACGCAGTTTTTGGCTGATGACGCCGTTAAATTCTCTTCTAAAGGAGGCGATGATGCCTGGGATGCAACAAAGTATCTGAATATTTGGGTTTGCAATTTATTTGGTCGCACCCTTGGCTATGCGGTTTTACCGGGTGGCCCTTTAGATAGAGATGGAGTGGTGATGAAACACAATGTTTTCGGAACAACTGGAAATGTTTACAGTCCGTACAATAAAGGAAGAACAGCTACCCATGAAATAGGTCACTGGCTTGGTTTACAACATTTGTGGGGCAGTGAAACATGCGGGGACGACGGAATCGATGACACGCCTAAACAACAGGCATCCAATAGTGGTTGTTCTACTTTCCCACATCTATCTGCTTGTTCGGAAAACCAGTTTGGAGATATGTTTATGAATTACATGGATTTTTCTAATGATGCCTGCATGAATATGTTTACCATTGGACAAAAAAATGCGATGAGAAGTCTTTTCTCAATAGGTGGAGCAAGAAATTCTTTCTTATCTTCTTATGCGTGTAATGGTGTTAATGCCGAGGAGGGTTCTTTACCTGATAATTCAAATCACGAAGTAGTGGATAATTCTATGATAAAAGTGTATCCTAACCCTTTTACAGACAAAATAATTATATCCGCTTCAACAGAAAACGATCTATCAGGCAAGACTTTTAAAATATATGGTGCTTCCGGAAAGCAATTCAGTTCCAAGGTACTTCAAAGCGGCACTACCACTATAGATGTGAGTCATTTACCTGCCGGAATCTATTTTGCAAAAATTGAAGGAAATGGCAAACCAATGATGATTAAGTTAGTAAAGATTTCCAGGTAATCTTCTTCTTACTTTATTACTCTTTTCTTAAGCGGAATATTGAATAGACTTTAACGGTGCGGTACATGGTAAAAGTTGTTCAAAAAGGTGCATCTACCTAAAAATGATTCATCCAAAAAGAGGAAATTCGTTATGCTACCAATTTTATGATTTTCTCTTTGCTTCCAGGTATTTTTGGCGTATGATTTCATACACAGGCTTGTCATATACTTTACTTTCCAGCCAGGAAACTACATCCAGATAGGCAAAGGCTCTTGTCTCAAATTTGCTGGTCTCAAACTGCTTGATCGTGTTCAATAATTTTTCAAATTCAGGTTTCATTTTACCTGCGGAAACATAAAAGGAGCGGCGAAGGAATTTGAAGATCTCTTCTTCTACAAGACTAAGGTTTTGCATCTTTGCCATAAAGCGGTAAACCGATTTTATGAGGTATTCAAGTAATTGAAAATTCCCTAATTCATAATGTGCAATAAGATGGAGTAACCGGGCAAAACATTGCAAATCATTTCTCAGGCTCACTTTCCAGTTGATTATCTTGTTAAGGTAAACGATCGTTTGTCCATAATCTCCTGCGCCAAAATAAAGGGAAGCGATTTTATAATAAAATATCATGGTCCTGTGTCCGTCGAGGTAAAGCTCGTATTCATCCAATTGGTTAATGATCTCCTCTACGATCGCTAATCCTTCCCGGAATGTTCCTTCTAAAAAATGTTGATTTAACTTTGAAATGTATAAATACACGAACACCTGGATACGGTTATTATCATTCAATTTCACAATGTCCGTCTCCTTAAAATCTTCGAATACTTTGAGTGTTCTTTCGAATCCCTTGTAATTTCTTAAATTAAAATGTGCCGTAAGCAAATTGTGCATGCCTTTGATGTAATTGCCTGTTTCAATTTGGATCATCTGCGGATGTTCTTCAAATTGATTCACCCATTTCTGGGTATACCGATAATACATCAAAAAGTCCTGGCGGATAAATGCATACCAACAATAGCTTTGACTAAAATATAATTTTTGAAAAAATCCTTCAGGTTTTTTAATCTCGTCTGTCAGGTTACTAAGAAAGTAAGTTTCTATTTCCTTTTCATCCGCCTCATTCCTGGCAAATCCGTTCTTTATGTACCAACTGTAGAGTTTTAAAGCAAGATTTGAAAGGAGTGATTCACGGGTATATTGCAGACGCGCATTATTCACTTCGCTTGTCAGTGCTTCCGCCCTGTCTTCCATACTGCGCGTAATATGTAAGGTTTCAATTTTCTTTTCCTTCATCAATACCTCTATTAATGTAGATATCTGATTGTTTGCTTTTGCTGCCTCTTTAATTCTTTCCAGGAACCGGAGGCTTTGATGGTACAATCCTTTATTATAAAGTAATTTGGCAAAATCCAATTGTTCATGCAATTGAATATCTATATTCTCATTCCCTTCCAGCAAACGCAGGCTGCTTAATATTTGCTTATAAAGATGCGCCTTAATATTCGGTAATTGCTGCTTTTTTACGGACGCTGTTTTACTCAACAACAGATTCTCATCATAGCTCGTCATTTTATCAATTGCGTCAAATAGTTGCACGATCTTAAGGTCCTGGTTGGAGGAGTTCCGTTTTACATAAAGCTTAAAATTCCTCTTTTCAGACTTTTGAAGGGAGTGAATCAGTTGAAATAAAGCATCGGTAGACCTGTTGGGCATCGTAATTAATTAAGTCTGAAAGGCCTTGTTATAAAGGGTTTGATAAAAAATAAAGATGTTTCGGAAGTGTAAATTTCTGACAATTAGTTTACAATACAAACATTCATTTTTCTAACTTTCAATTTCAAAGAGACTTTCAACATCATACATTCTTATTTAAACGTAATGGCTTTATGGATAAAATCATCATTTTCGATACCACACTTCGTGACGGAGAACAGGTTCCCGGTTGTAAATTAAATTCAAAAGAAAAAGTTGAACTTGCTCTGGAACTGGAATATCTTGGTGTAGATATTATCGAAGCAGGATTTCCTGTTTCAAGCCCCGGAGATTTTGATTCTGTTGAACAGATCTCTAAAACCATCAAAAATGCCACAATATGTGCCCTTTCAAGAGCGGTAAAAAATGATATTGATGTAGCAGGACAAGCGCTCAAATATGCAAAACGCCCACGAATACACACAGGTATCGGTACTTCTGATTTTCATATCAAAAGTAAATTCAATTCCAATCGCAATGATATTTTAGAACGGGCTATACAATGTGTAAAATGGGCCAGAAATTTCACAGATGACGTAGAGTTTTATGCAGAAGATGCCGGCCGCACAGATAATGAATACCTGGCCAGAGTAATTGAAGCAGTGATCGCTGCCGGTGCAACGACGGTAAATATTCCGGATACCACCGGTTATTGCCTTCCGCATCAATATGGAGAGAAAATCGCTTTTCTTGTAAATAATGTTTCCAATATTCATAAAGCGGTTATTTCTTGTCATTGTCACAATGATTTAGGACTGGCGACTGCCAATTCCATTGCAGGAATCATCAGTGGTGCGCGGCAGATAGAGTGTACCATAAATGGTCTGGGCGAACGTGCGGGAAATACTTCCCTGGAAGAAGTAGCCATGATCATCAAACAACATAAGGACATGGGATTTTATACGGATATAAAGTCGGAGAAACTAAACCCTATGAGCCGGCTTGTTTCAGATATCATGCGCATGCCTGTGCAGCCGAACAAAGCGATCGTTGGCGCAAATGCCTTTTCACATTCTTCCGGTATTCACCAGGATGGATTTTTAAAAGACACGCAGACTTACGAAATAATCAGTCCGGAAGAAGTAGGCGCAGACAGTTCTAAAATAGTACTAACGGCAAGGAGTGGCCGGAGTGCACTCGCATATCGTTTTCAAAAATTAAACTTTCAGTTTGACAGAAATGATATTGACAAATTGTACGAAACATTCTTGTATGTAGCAGATCATAAAAAAGAAGTAATGGATGAAGATCTGACGCAAATGGCAGAAAAGCACCAGCAAAACTTTACGACAGCTTAAATAATATAACCACCAGATTTTAAATTATTTATCACCTCCTTGTTTCATTCAAAAGGAGGTTTTTCAAAAAAAGGTTCAAAAATAAACATGGGAAAAACGTTATTTGAAAAGATATGGCAGAAACACCTGGTGAAATCTATCCCGGGTGGACCGGATATTATTTACATCGACAAACACCTGATACATGAGGTAACAAGTCCGCAGGCTTTTAGTGGTTTAGAAAAACGTGGTCTTGAACTATTCAGGCCGGAAAGAATCGTTGCTACTGCGGATCATAATGTTCCAACCATCAATCAGCATCTTCCCATTGTAGATGAATTAGGAAGAATTCAGGTTCAAAAACTGGTAGACAATTGTGCGAAACACAAGGTAGAATTATATGGGTTGGGACATCCATACCAGGGAATCGTACACGTAATCGGACCGGAATTAGGCATCACTCAACCCGGCATGACCATGGTTTGTGGCGATAGTCATACATCGACCCATGGTGCGTTTGGAACCATATCCTTTGGAATAGGAACCAGTGAAGTAGAGATGGTTTTTGCTACGCAATGTATTATGCAAAACAAGCCGAAGGTGATGCGCATCAATGTAGATGGAGAATTGAATAAAGGCGTCGTTTCAAAAGATATCATCCTCTACATTATTTCAAAAATTTCCGCCAGTGGTGGCACAGGATATTTTGTAGAATATGCAGGTAGTACCATTCGGGCCTTATCAATGGAAGCCCGTATGACAATCTGCAATATGAGTATTGAAATGGGCGCAAGAGGCGGAATGATTGCTCCGGATGAAACAACTTTTGAGTATGTAAAAGGAAAAGTATTTGCCCCGAAAGGCGAGGAATGGGACAGAAAAAAAGCGGAATGGGAAACATTGTTTACAGATGAAGGCGCTGAATTTGACCTGGAAATAAATATACAGGCACGTGATATTCAACCAATGATTACCTATGGTACAAATCCCGGATTAGGAATCGCAATCAATGCGATGGTTCCGACGCTGGAGAGTATTACAGATATTGGCGAAAGAAATAATTTAAGCAAAGGCCTCATCTATATGGGCTTACAACCCGGTCAGGAATTATTGGGAATGCCCATTCAAAATGTTTTCATTGGCAGTTGCACAAATTCAAGGATAGAAGATTTGCGCATGGTGGCTGCTTTGATCAAAGGAAAAAAGAAAAATGAACATGTGAATGTTATGATTGTTCCGGGCTCTCAACAGGTGTCCAAACAATTGGTAGCAGAAGGATTAGATCTTATTTTTGAAGAGGCCGGATTTAAAATACGTCAGGCGGGATGCAGTGCGTGTCTTGGTATGAATGAAGATAAAGTGCCCGCAGGTGAATATTGCATCGCCACCAGCAACCGGAATTTTGAAGGAAGACAGGGTGCAGGGGCACGAACTTTGCTGGCAAGTCCTCTAACCGCAGCGGCAGCGGCTATCACCGGTAAAGTAACAGATGTAAGAGAATTTTTAAACTAAGAAAATGAAACCATTAAAACATATAGAGAGTACATTTATTCCCATTCCTTTTGAGAACATCGATACAGATCAGATCATTCCGGCAAGGTTTCTAAAAGGAACGACAAGAGACGGTTTTGGAAAAAACCTATTCCGTGATTGGAGATATACGAATAACGATGAGGCACAGCCGAAGGAAGATTTCATTTTGAATGATCCCGAATACCAAGGCTCTGTGCTGGTAGCAGGAAAAAATTTCGGTTGTGGATCTTCCCGTGAACATGCCGCCTGGGCAATATTGGATTATGGATTTAATGTAGTTGTATCCAGTTTTTTTGCAGATATCTTCAAAAATAATGCGCTGAATAATGGAGTTCTACCTGTCCAGGTTAGTGAACCTTTTCTGCAAAAAATATTTGAACTTTCAAAGGATGAATTACTCATGATTGATTTGGAAAGTCAGACAATTCGTATCGATGCAACAGGAGAATCAGAAACCTTTGATTTCAATAATTATAAAAAAACATGCTTGTTAAATGGTTATGATGATATTGATTACCTCCTGAATATGAAAGAAGAAATCCTGGAATTTGAAAAAACGCATTCCTTTTAAATATTAAAAATAATCCTGAACCTGATTAAATCATTTTGCAATCTTAAAAAACGTTAATAAGAACTACCCATGAAAAAGAATATAACCGTAATACCCGGCGATGGTATTGGCCCGGAAGTGACGTCTCAAGCGGTTAAGGTATTGAAGGCAATTGGCAGACGGTATGATCATCAATTCAAATTTAGTTATCAGCTGATGGGTGCTTGTGCTATTGATAAAACCGGAAATCCTTTACCGGATGAAACAATTGACAGTTGTTTGCAAAGTGATGCCGTTCTTTTAGGTGCCATCGGGCACCCCAAATTCGACAATGACCCTTCCGCCAAGGTAAGGCCGGAACAAGGTTTACTTAAATTAAGAAAGTCGCTTCAGCTTTTTGCAAACCTGCGTCCTGTAAGCACGTATAAAAGTTTGTACCATTTGTCGCCTTTAAAAGAAAATCGATTAAAAGGTGTTGATTTTATTATGTATCGCGAATTAACGGGCGGAATTTATTTTGGTGAAAAACACCTGAATGAAGCAGGCGATGAAGCTTCTGATTTGTGCAAGTATCACAAAACTGAAATTGACCGTGTGGCGAAATTAGCCTTTGAAGCAGCACAAAAGAGAAAGAGAAGACTGACTCTTGTGGATAAAGCAAATGTGTTAGAAACATCGCGTTTGTGGAGAAAAACAGTGCAGGAATTATCTAAAAATTACCCGGATGTAAAAGTGGATTATATGTTCGTGGATAATGCGGCGATGCAATTGATCCTTAACCCTGCCCAATTTGATGTAATCCTTACTGAGAATCTGTTTGGGGATATTTTAAGTGATGAAGCAAGTGTGCTGACAGGTTCACTTGGTTTACTTCCCTCCTCATCTATCGGAAATGAAAATGCACTCTTTGAACCCATCCATGGTTCCTATCCACAGGCTGCAGGATTAGATATTGCAAATCCTGTTGGAGCAATCCTTTCAGTGGCATTAATGATGGATCACTTTGACTTACATGAAGAAGCAGAAAAAATCAGGCAGGCAGTTAACTGGACGTTGAGCAATGGTTTTGTTACGAAAGATATTGATCCTATGAATTCTTATTGCACCTCATCCATTGGTGAATTAATTCGTGAATTCATCATAAATGATATGCCACAAAATTTTAATTTAAATAATATTGCTTTGGGGCAAACAACGATTATTTAAAAAAAAGTTCTTTGTTTTAAAATAAGGTGTGGTAAGTTTGCTGCAAATAAAAGACAATGTCTCAAAACAGAAATCCTTACTTCATTCAAATAATCTCAATAGTCATTATTATTGTTATTGTCATTATTATTCCCGTAACCGGGGGAGGAGGAATTACTGTTTGATTAAAAAATATTCAACGTATAACCGCCTCAAAAAAGGGCGGTTTTTTTTTGCCCATGCCCAAAATAAAAAGGAAAAAACTGCTTAAAAAATTAGAATAGAATCAATTAAAAAGAATCTTATTTAACAACAAAATATAGAACGATCAACAATATTATGAGCCAATTAAATAAATACAGCAAAACAATTACCCTTGATGAAACCCAACCTGCAGCACAGGCGATGTTTTACGGAATCGGTTTAACGGATGAGGATCTGCATAAGGCGCAGGTGGGAATTGTAAGCATGGGTTATGATGGCAACACCTGTAATATGCACCTGAATGATCTGGCAAAAATGGTCAAAAAAAGTGTTTGGGATAGTAATTTGGTCGGACTGATCTTTAATACAATTGGTGTAAGTGATGGAATGAGCAACGGAACTGACGGGATGCGTTATTCGCTTGTAAGCCGCGATGTGATTGCGGATTCAATAGAAACTGTGTGTGGTGCTCAATATTACGATGCTCTTATCGCCTTACCAGGCTGTGATAAAAATATGCCCGGTTCCATTATAGCCATGGGACGCCTGAACCGCCCGGCGATCATGGTTTACGGAGGTACTATTGCTCCGGGACATTACAAGGGCGAAGATTTAAATATCGTTTCTGCTTTTGAAGCTTTAGGCCAAAAAATTGCCGGTAATCTTTCCCCGGAAGATTTCAAGGGAATTATCCGAAATGCTTGTCCGGGCGCGGGCGCATGTGGTGGAATGTACACTGCAAATACAATGGCAGCAGCTATTGAAGCATTGGGAATGAGCCTTCCCTACTCTTCCTCCAACCCGGCCTTAAGTGATGATAAAAAGAAAGAATGCGAAGATGCAGGTAAAGCTATTTTGAACCTGCTTGAAAAAGATATCAAACCCCGTGATATCATGACACGGAAAGCCTTTGAAAATGCCATCACGCTCATTATGGTTCTCGGTGGATCTACCAATGCAGTTTTGCATCTTATTGCCATGGCAAAAAGTGTGGATGTTCCTTTAACGCAGGATGATTTCCAAACCATCAGTAATAAAATTCCGGTATTGGCAGACTTCAAACCAAGTGGAAAATACCTGATGCAGGATCTTCATCAATATGGAGGCATGCCTGCCGTGATGAAATACCTTTTGAAAGAAGGTTTATTACATGGCGATTGCCTGACAGTAACCGGTTATACTATTGCTGAAAATTTGAAGAACGCGCCTGACTTAAATTTTGATGATCAAAAGATTATTCTTCCTCTCACCAACCCACTCAAAAAAACAGGACATCTTCAAATCCTTTACGGAAATCTTGCTGAAGGAGGAAGTGTGGCAAAGATCAGTGGGCAGGAAGGAGAAAAATTTACCGGTCCTGCAAGAGTTTTTGATGGTGAACATGAATTGATCAAAGGTATCAACAGTCATAAAATAAAAGAAGGCGATGTAGTCGTCATCAAAAACGTGGGACCAAAAGGGGCACCGGGAATGCCTGAGATGCTTAAACCTACCTCAGCTTTAATTGGTGCGGGATTAGGAAAAAGTGTGGCATTAATTACAGATGGCCGGTTTAGTGGAGGTACACATGGATTTGTGGTAGGTCATATTACCCCTGAATCATGGGAAGGAGGATTGATTGGATTAGTAGAAGATGAGGATATTATTGAAATAGATGCTGTCGTCAATAAATTGATTCTCCATGTGGGAGAAGATGAAATTTCCCGCCGCAGAGAAAACTGGAAACAACCGGAATTAAAAGCGACAAAAGGTGTCCTACTCAAATACGCCAAAACGGTAAGTAATGCAGCCCAGGGATGCGTTACAGATGAATTTTAATAAAAATAATTTAAATACAAACAATAAATATTATGGTAGCAACAAATCAACAAACCAAAGAAGCATCTGAAAAAACCATAAAAGAACCGGTGTCCGGTTCAGATGCAGTGATTCTCTCTTTGCTGGCTGAAAATGTAGATTCAATTTTTGGCTATCCCGGAGGAGCAATCATGCCCATCTACGATGCATTATATCATTATGCAGACAAAGTGAATCATTACCTCGTACGCCACGAACAGGGAGCAGTCCACGCTGCGCAGGGGTATGCACGCGCAACAGGAAAAGCGGGCGTTGTGTTTGCAACCTCCGGCCCGGGAGCTACCAATCTTGTTACAGGAATTGCAGATGCAATGATCGATAGTACACCATTAGTTTGCATTACAGGCCAGGTAGCATCTCATCTCCTGGGAACAGATGCTTTCCAGGAAGTCGATGTCATGAATATTACTGTTCCGGTTACAAAATGGAATGTGCAGATAACCCGGGCGGAAGATATTTGTAAAACTCTTGCCAAAGCATTCTATATAGCACAAAGTGGAAGACCCGGTCCTGTAGTCGTTGATATTACAAAAGATGCGCAGATTGCAAAAACAGTTTTTGATTATGAAAAAGTAACTGAAATCAGGACATATCATCCTGTACCAAAAGTAAATCTTACAAATATTGAAGATGCTGCGTTATTGATCAATGCCGCTAAAAAACCCTACATTCTTGCCGGCCAGGGTGTAACCTTAAGTGGGGCTTCAAAAGAGTTAATTGAGTTTGCAGAAAAGGGAAATATTCCTGTAGCACTTACGCTGCTTGGATTATCCTGTTTTCCTACGGAACATCCTCTCCAGGTTGGCTATTTAGGAATGCACGGAAATTATGCACCCAATATAAAAACAAATGAGTGTGATCTGTTAATCGCTGTGGGTATGCGTTTTGACGATCGAGTAACCGGCGACGTTAGCCGGTATGCAAAGCAGGCAAAGATCATACACATTGATATAGATAAAGCGGAGATAAATAAAATTATCAAAGCTGATGTAGGAATTAACGGTAATGCAAAAGAAGTACTTCCACTTCTGACAGCTCAAATAAAAAAGGCGGATCACAGTGAATGGATTGATAGTTTTAAAGTGTTAGCAAATGAGGAAAACGAAAAGATCATTGATAAAGATTGCAAAAATAACAGCAATGAAATAAAAATGGCCGAGGTGATCTATCAATTGAATAAAGTAACTAAAGGCGAATCAATAATTGTAACTGATGTGGGTCAGCATCAGATGGTAGCTTCCAGGTATTATCATTTTAAAAATACACGTTCCAATATAACTTCCGGCGGTGCGGGCACAATGGGATTCGCGCTTCCTGCCGCTATGGGCGCTAAAACAGGAATACCCGGCAGAGATGTAATCGCGATTATCGGTGATGGTGGTTTTCAAATGAATATTCAGGAATTAGGAACGATTTTTCAATATAAAATTCCCGTAAAGATTGTTGTCCTTAACAATGAATTTTTAGGAATGGTGAGGCAATGGCAGCAGATGTTTTTCAAAAGCAGGTATTCATTTACTGAAATGGTGAACCCAGATTTTGTTAAAATAAATGAAGCCTACGGAATTAAAGCTAAAAAAGTAACTGAAAGAGAGGACCTCATAGGTGCTTTAGAAGAAATGATGGCTCATGATGGCCCTTATTTCCTGGAAGTAAAAGTTGAAAAGGAAGACAATGTATTTCCAATGATCCCTACCGGGGCAAGTGTCAGCGAAATCATTTTAGAAAATCCTGCATCATAATTTTTAAATCGAATAATTCTTAATACCATGATACAAATGAATAAAGATTTCACCCTGGATGTTTTTGCTGACAACGGTTTCAATGTTTTAAACCGCATGATCAATATTTGCAATAGGAGAAGAGTACGCATTAAAAGCCTGACAGCCTTTGAGTTTCAGGAAAATATTTATAAAGGAGCTGCCAGCTTTATCTTAAATACCACACATGATATGGCCTTTAAAGTGCAGCAGCAAATTGATAAATTGATCGAAGTGGAGAGTACAAAGTTAACGTCGAATGAGGCGTAGCAGTTTGTAGTTTATAGTTTGAAGTTTGAAGTTCAACACAGAGTATTCATCCTAAAACCTACGACTACAACCTGATACCTGATACCTTACACCAATACATTACATCAAAAACAAAAATCAAATAATAAAAAATGGCAACATTAAATTTTGCAGGAACATTCGAAAATGTCGTAACGCGGGATGAATTCCCACTGTCTAAAGCACAGGAAGTATTGAAAGACGAAGTAGTCGCTGTTATTGGCTACGGAGTTCAAGGTCCCGGCCAGGCATTAAACCAAAAAGAAAATGGGATTAATGTTATTGTAGGACAACGTAAAAATTCAAAAAGTTGGGATAAAGCAGTGAAAGATGGCTTTGTAGAAGGAGAAACCCTGTTTGAAATAGAAGACGCACTGAAGAGAGGAACCATCATTTGCTACCTGTTGAGTGATGCAGCGCAAATAGCCCTGTGGCCAACCGTTAAAGAACATCTTACACCTGGGAAAGCATTGTACTTCTCTCATGGTTTTGGAATTACTTATAATGACCAGACAGGAATTGTACCTCCAAAAGACGTGGATGTTTTTTTAGTAGCCCCAAAAGGTTCCGGAACATCACTTCGCCGGATGTTTCTCGAAGGCAGAGGTCTGAACAGTAGTTATGCAATTTTCCAGGATGCAACCGGAAAAGCATTTGACAGGGTTGTTTCCCTTGGAATCGCTATTGGCTCAGGATATCTTTTTGAAACAAATTTCAAAAAGGAAGTTTTCAGTGATCTTACTGGTGAGCGTGGTACCTTAATGGGCGCTATCCAGGGAATTTTCGCGGCACAATTTGAAGTATTGCGCAAAAATGGACACTCTCCTTCCGAAGCCTTTAATGAGACAGTAGAAGAACTCACGCAATCCCTCATGCCATTGGTAGCAGAAAATGGAATGGATTGGATGTATGCCAATTGTTCTACAACTGCGCAAAGAGGAGCATTGGATTGGTGGAAAAAATTCCGTGATGCTACCTTACCTGTTTTCACTGATTTGTACGAAAGCGTAGCAACCGGTAAAGAAGCAGAACTTTCTATTCAGAGTAATAGCAAGGCGGATTACAGGGTGAACCTTGACGCAGAGTTAAAAGAACTTCACGATAGTGAAATGTGGCAGGCAGGAAGAACCGTTAGAAGTTTAAGACCGGAAAATCAACCAGCTGCAGAAGGTAAAGAAGCATAGTTAACTTATATTAAGCAGGCGGGGATTAAGTTTGGAGTTTGGAGTTTGGAGTTTGGAGTTTGGAGTTTGGAGTTTGGAGTTTGGAGTTTGGAGTTTGGAGTTTGGAGTTTGGAGTTTGGAGTTTGGAGTTTGGAGTTTGGAGTTTGGAGTTGGA
>JBBSUB010000019.1:0-32056 GCA_038235345.1 Chitinophagales bacterium | reverse complement strand
TGAGAATGTCGAAAAAATAATAAAAAGATTTTAACCACTAAGCCTCTAAGGACACAAAGGGAAAATATTGCGTATTTTTTAGAACCCGAATATATTCAGGCCATTCCGCCGCGCCGCCTAAATTAGTGTCTCACGAATTTCCTTTGAATAAATAGGCAGGAGTCTGATTTTTTTTAAACCACAAATCAGATCTTATTTAAAAACTGGAATCATCTAAACAATCGCCCACAATACGATTCGTGATACTAATCGGGGCGTCTACGGCATTCTGAAGAAGTTATATAGTAGTTTGAAGTTTGGAGTTAAGTGCTTATTGTCCGACTAAAAAACAATACTAAAATTCTTCTGCTTCCTTTGTTGAAAAAGCCGGCAGATCAAAAGGATGTTTGTTCAGAATGATAGGCATTGTCAGGATGCTTTTAGTTGGCAGTTAATAGCAAAAAATTTCAGGCAGCTCCATAGAAGCGTCTTGTCAGTAGAAGTAAAAACTGATAGGAATTGCTTACAGAAAGCTCCATATGTCAACATGTTCGTTATTAGCGCCAGCAATACAATCTCATATAAAATAATATTATTTGCCACAAAAAATCAAAAAGAATTTGACTTCGTATTTCATTACTCAGATTTTAAATATAAAATCAGATTTAGTAGAGTTGTAGTTTTAAAACGCTTTAAAAGCTTAGTATGAAACTTTTCGCCAAAAGCTAATGGCTAACAGCTAATAGCTGACACCTCCCACCTCACACCTGCTTCTCCACCACCACACTAATCAAGGTTCCTTCTCCAGGTTTGCTGGAGATTTTGAGTTTACCATTAATAGATGCAACGCGGTTGCGGATGACAGATAAACCGGATCTTTGTCTTTCTTTTTTCGAATCGAAGCCTTTTCCGTTATCAAATATGGTTAGGACTACTTTTTGATCATTTTCCCTGATATTGATGCTCACTGATTTTGCCTGAGAATGGTATATGACGTTTTTCAATGCCTCCTGGCAGATCCTGAAAAAATCAATTTTCGCCTCTTTACTTAATGACGCTTCTTTGTAATCTGTTTCCAATATGCAGGGAATAGTATGTATTAAAGCAAAGTCATTGCATAAAGTTGTTAAGACATCTTTCAAGCAATCTTGCTCAAGCATATATGGACTAACCTCAAAGGACATTTTCCGGATCGTTTTAATTAATAATTCAGATAAATCCGAAGAAAAATTAAGTCTCTCCATGATACTTTCTGGAAGATCAGGCAGGGAGTTGGTAACAGATTTTAAATTCAGTTTAATGACTGCCGCAAGTTGCGCTAATTCCTCATGCAATTCGATCGCAAATTTTTGGCGATCAGATTCCATATCCCATTTAAAATGATGAGCCAGTTTTTTATATTCCCGGTATTTATCCTCTATACTCTTTTCTAGCTTCTTGTTTTCTGTAATGTCCTTTGCTATGGCAAATACGGATTCTTTGTCCGGCAGATAAAAAGATGTCCAATGAAGCCAGATGATTTCCCCGGCTTTGGTAACATACCTGTTTTCAAAATTCACAAGAGGTTTCCCTTCTAACATTTTTCTCCTCGTTCGTCCAGTTATCTCTATATCTTCCGGGAAAATAAAAGAAGCGATCGGGCGGGAAAGCAATTCTTCTTTTGAATAACCTAGTTTATTCAAAACAGCCTGATTGAAACTTTTTAAGAAACCTTCTTTGTCTGCAATGCAAACAAGATCCGGTGTGTGCTCAAAATAAGAAGAAAGATCTTCCGGGGAGTTCTCATTGAATTCCATGCAAGGTTAATTAGATTTTTATTTGGTTTCGTCAAAGATAACCAAATGAATCTGCACCTAAAGAAATACCCTCCTGAAAAATACCGGTCAACAGGAAACTTCAAATTCTCCTTTGCAAGTAGGAGCAGTTTAATAAAAAACCTTACATTTAAGAAAATCAACAAAAATGAAAAATAAAGTAATTATCCTGAATAAAAGGCCCGTGGGAAAACCAACTTCGGAAAGTTTTAAATTTCAGGAAGAAGAAATACCAAAAGCAAGTTCCGGTGAGGTGTTGCTAAAGACTAAGTATGTATCTGTAGATCCGTATTTAAGAGGAAGAATGAATGATACGAAATCGTACGTTCCGCCCTTTCAATTAGAGAAACCCATTCAATCCGGTGTGATAGCAGAAGTGATGGAATCCGAAAACGATCGTTTTCCGAAAGGATCATTCGTCTACGGGATGTTGGACTGGAAAGAATATCAAACATCCAACGGAGATGGATTAATGCCTGTTGATCCGGGTATTGCTCCCTTAAGCGCTTATCTTGGAATACTAGGTATGACGGGCATGACGGCTTACCTGGGTCTGATGGAAATCGGGAAACCCAAATCCGGAGAAACACTATTTGTTTCCGGAGCGGCAGGTGCCGTAGGAAGCGTTGTGGGGCAAATTGGAAAAATCTTAGGATGCAAAGTTGCAGGCCTGGCCGGAACAGATGAAAAAATAGCCCTTTTAAAAAACAAGTTTGGATTTGATGAAGCTTTTAATTACAAAACCACCGAAGATTTGAGGAAAGCGATCGCAACTGCCTGCCCGAATGGAATAGACGTCTATTTTGACAATGTAGGAGGGGAAATATCGGATAATGTGATGGCTTCCATGAACAGGTTTGGTCGCGTGGTGGTTTGCGGGGCTATCGCTTTATACAACTCAACCGAAATTCCGGTAGGACCGAGAGTGCAACCTCTCCTAATTACCCGGAGTATCCTGATGCAGGGTTTCATTGTATCCAATTATGCTGATAAGTTTCTGCTGGCTCTCCATCAATTATCCGAATGGTTAAAGGAGGGCAAATTGACGTACGAAGAAACTGTAATAGAAGGCTTTGATAAAATACCGGAGGCATTTCTTGGACTTTTTGAAGGAAAAAATGAAGGGAAAATGATTGTGAAAATTTAGAAGGCAGATTTGGGATTCTTTTCTCCTAAAACCTGATACCTGATACCTGATACCTGAAACCTGAAACCTGAAACCCATTTTTCAATTCGTGAAATTCGTGCCTAAAATTCGTGTTTCATCCTTCTTCAATTTGAATTCTAAATAATGGATTTGTATAGAAGAAAGAGAATTTGTTTTGAATATTTTAACGCAATGTTTTCTCCCGGATAAAACCCAAGGAGCAAATTTGTCGTAATTTTAAAGGATGTCAAAAAGAACAGACACTCCAAAATAAATCTCTAAAAATGAAAACAAACAATATGTCTCTTTACAAAAACTTCACAAGAATTTTACAGTTATTTATGGTGTTACTAATCACTTTTAGTTTTACTGCCTGTGCACAAAAACAGCATAAAGCAACTGCGAAAGACACAACAGCACAAAATATTAATCAACCTAAAAAAATAATCAATAATATGGAATGGAATAAATTAACCTCCGAAGAAGAAAGAGTTATTGTAAATAAAGGCACAGAATATCCCGGTACAGGAGCTTTATTAAATAATACGGAGAAAGGAACCTATATCTGCAAGCGTTGTAATGCGCCCTTGTATAAATCCGATTCCAAATTTGAATCAGAATGTGGCTGGCCAAGTTTTGATGACGAAATCGCCGGTGCCATTAAAAAAATCCCGGATGCAGACGGTCAACGCACTGAAATTGTTTGTGCCAATTGTGGCGCGCACTTAGGGCATGTATTCATTGGCGAAAGACTGACTTCAAAAAATACACGTCACTGTGTTAATTCTGTTTCGATGAGTTTTGTTGCGGATAAAAAATAAAGAAATTCATAACGCTCATCGCCTCCAACCAGAATAATTTATGAGAAGTTTTTTTCTTTTGCCTGGCATGTTGCTTATTTTAATGGGATTATCACTTCGCAAACCGGACAGAAATTCTTCCGACAGGAACGACATCGTTGATAAAAGAAAAAGCACAATAAAAGTGATGACGTATAATGTGCGCCATTGCAATCCTCCCTCAAAAAAGGGTGTGATTGAAGTGGCGTCTATTGCGAAGGTCATTAATGATGCAAAACCTGACCTCGTGGCTTTACAGGAATTAGACAGGTTTACGAAACGCTCTGGCGTGGAACTGGATCAGGCCAAAGAATTGGGCCGGCTTACGGGCATGTATTCCTACTTTGTAAAAGCGATTGATTGGGACGGAGGCGAATATGGAGTGGCTATTCTTTCCAGGTTTAAAATCCTGGATTCGATGCATCTTTCATTGCCTATGGCAGATGGGATTGCAGGAGAAGCGCGGGCAGTTGCCATTGTCAAAGTCAAAATAAAAACGAAAGAACTCCTTTTTGCAAGCACCCATCTGGATATTGTAAAAGAACATCGCGAATTACAAGCCTCCAAGATTGTTGATTATTTCTCGAAGAGTAAAATTCCCGTCATTCTTGCCGGAGATCTCAACGATATGCCGGAAAGTACAACGCTTAAACTATTTGGCAATCATTTTCAACTCACCTGTGCTCTACCCTCTTGCGGAAAAACATTTCCACAGGTAAATCCTACGCGTACCATTGATTATATTATGTACAAACCCGAAAGGTTTTTCAAAACCGTAAATCACCAGGTTATCCCGGATGAATACGCCTCTGACCATCGTCCTGTTATGGCAACTTTAGAGTTTGAATAGCAAAGTTTAACGTTCCTCTTTTTGAATTGAGGGATTATAGGCCTATGTTTTGTTGATAAGAATAAAAAATCATTCACCATTAAACAGAAAATTATGGACAATAAAGAAAAATTGAATTCGATGGAAAAGATGGTCCGACAACTGGAAGACCTGGTAAATTCAGAAACCTCCATCATTCGGAAAGTTGGTCAAATGGAAGCGGAGAACATTAACCTAAACTTCAAACTCCTGGATAAACAATTACCGGATATCCTTTCCAATTCAGAAAAGAACCTGGAGTTAGCGACCAGTTTGCACGATGAATTCGTTAAGGAAAAAGATGCATTTATTAAAGAAAATAAATTGGAAGAAGTGGTGAATTAATCATCTTTTCGAAACAATTCATTCCCCTGGACCTCCGGGGGTTTTTTAATTTCAGGAGGGACCCGGACTGTCCGGTATATTTTCAGCGCCATGTTTCTCTTTCAGTAAAGATTTTCAGCGAATCTGATTCAGGAATTTTTACAATCCGGGACACCTTCCTCTAATACAATGTCAAGCAGATATGTTTTCCTACTTTTGCACGATTAATTATTCAATAATAACCCCTCTATGTCATCGTCAAAAAAGGAATTTAAAGGTTTTGGCTCCGCAGCTATTCATAGCGGTCATAAAACCGAAAGTAATCACGCGCATCTCACGCCTCTTTATGCCAGCAGCACCTATGTTTTTGATACGGCAGAGCAGGGAATGCGTCGATTTAAAGGAGAAGAGGATGGGTATATTTATGGCAGGTGGGGGAATCCCGGAATGACAGAGGCGGAAGAAAAAATTGCCGCACTGGAAAGTTTTGGATTAAAAGAAAACGACAAACCACTTGAATTAAAATCTATTCTACATTCCAGCGGTATGGCTGCTATCAGCACATTGATGTTGACTACTTTAAAATCCGGAGATAAGATCCTGTCTCATTTTTCTTTATATGGAGGATCGCAGGAATTAATGGAAAAAGTACTTCCTTCTCTTGGTATAGAA
The DNA here is from genome assembly GCA_038235345.1 of Chitinophagales bacterium. Taxonomy (GTDB): domain Bacteria; phylum Bacteroidota; class Bacteroidia; order Chitinophagales; family Chitinophagaceae; genus Ginsengibacter. The sequence continues at coordinate 26,413 of JBBSUB010000019.1, read as the reverse complement.
GCGATCATCGTGGACCTGCGTGATGAACAAAAAGCAGAAGAAGCCATCAAAAATAATCCCGGAATAAAAATGCTTTACCTGGAAACGCCGGCCAATCCGACCATCCAGTGTGTCGATATAGAATCGCTGACCAAAATTGCTAAAACCCACAATCTGATCGTTGCAGTGGATAACACCTTTGCCACGCCTTATTTGCAACAACCATTTAAATATGGAGTGGATTTCGTCATTCACTCGACCACAAAATTTTTGAACGGACACGGAACGGCTATTGGTGGAGTATTGATCGGAAAAGATCTGGAATTAATGAAAGGCCGTATGGAAAAAGTGCACAGGTTGTTAGGTGGAAATAGTAATTCCTTTGACGCTTTTTTATTGGTTCAAGGCATGAAAACATTAGAAATCAGGATGGAAAGGCATTGTGCCAATGCCATGAAAGTTGCCCAATTCCTGGAGGATCATTCTGCCATAAGTCATGTGAATTATTTAGGACTAACATCACATCCGGATCATGAAAAATCCAAAAAACAGATGAAACATCCGGGAGCAATGTTAAGTTTTGAGTTAAAAGGAGGACTGGAAGCCGGGAAAAATTTCATCGACAAATTACAAATGTGCGTGCGGGCCGTTTCACTTGGAACATGCGATACGCTTGTTTCTCATCCGGCTTCCATGACGCATTTCGGCGTTCCGCAGGAAAAAAGAGAACAATATGGAATTACAGATGGTCTGATCAGAATGAGTGTTGGAATAGAAAACATTGAGGATATCCTAAATGATTTGTCGCAGGCGATGCAAAATTAAAATACAATGGATATTGATATCAAAATTAGAAGAGCGATCAAAGAAGATTGTGGGGCGATGTTGGAGCTGATTAAAGAACTCGCCGTTTATGAAAATGCACCGGATGAAGTCACGGTTGATTTTGATCATTTCGTAGAAAGCGGATTTGGTACTAATCCCGTGTATTGGGCATTTGTAGCAGAGGCTAATGGCCTGATCGTTGGATTTGCCCTGTATTATATCCGGTATTCTACCTGGAAAGGTCAGCGCATGTACCTGGAAGATCTTTTGGTAACAGAAAGCTGGCGCAGGAAAGGAATCGGTGAACAATTATTTGAAAGACTTCTCCTGGAAGCCCGTGAAAAAAAATACAGCGGAATGGTGTGGCAGGTGCTGGATTGGAACGAACCGGCTATAAACTTTTATAAGAAATATGAAGAGGTGCAACTTGATAACGAATGGGTAAATTGCTCTATAAAATTAAAAGACTAAAACACGATATATGAAGAATAGAATAACGATGGGAAGTAATGGCGAACTGATTGTACCGGATAATCCGGTCATCCCTTTTATTGAGGGGGATGGCATTGGCCCGGATATATGGAAAGCCAGTGTGCGTGTATTTGATGCAGCTGTACAAAAGGCATATGGAGGTAAGAAGAAAATTGAGTGGATGGAAGTACTTGCCGGTGGAAAGGCGTTTGAAAAAACCGGGGAATGGTTGCCACAGGCAACGCTGGAAGCTTTCAAGAAATACATTATTTCCATCAAAGGTCCGCTGACAACTCCGGTGGGAGGCGGAATGCGCAGTCTGAATGTCGCGCTTCGCCAGGATATGGATCTGTATGTATGTATGCGCCCGGTGAAATATTTTGAGGGTGTGCCCTCCCCAATGTGGCAACCGGAAAAAGTGGACATGGTTATTTTCAGGGAGAACACAGAGGATATTTATGCGGGCATTGAATACATGACCGGCACTCCGGAAGCTAAAAAGCTATTGGATTTTTTGCAAAAAGAATTGCACGTTAAAAATATCCGCTTCCCGGAAACCTCTTCTTTCGGTATAAAGCCCGTCAGTAAAGAGGGTTCAGAAAGATTGATCCGTGCAGCCATTGAATTTGCTATCGCACATAAAAAACCTTCTGTAACGATTGTGCACAAAGGGAATATCATGAAATTCACCGAAGGTGCTTTCAAAAATTGGGGGTATGAATTAGCGGTTCGTGAATTTTCAGGAGATGTATATACCTGGAATCAATGGGAAGCTACTAAGGCAGAAAGCGGCGAAGCCGTCGCTAACGAAGAAATGCGCATTGCCTCTATCGGCGGCAAAGTGATTATTAAAGATGCTATCGCTGACAACTTTCTTCAACAGGCATTGCTGGCACCACAGGATTATTCTGTCATCGCTACCTTAAACCTGAACGGTGATTACATTAGTGATGCACTTGCGGCGCAGGTTGGTGGAATTGGAATTGCTCCCGGAGCAAATATCAATTACAACACAGGCTATGCAGTTTTCGAAGCGACGCATGGTACAGCACCACGTTTTGCCAATACCAATACGATGAATCCATCTTCTGTAATCCTTAGTGGCGTGATGATGCTGGAATATATGGGTTGGCGCGATGCAGCAGATATGATCACCAACGCGGTTGGTAAAACGATCCGGAACAAAACAGTGACTATTGATTTTTACAACCTGATGAAGAAGGCCACCTTATTAAAGACAAGTGAGTTTGCAGATGCGATTATAAAGAATATGTAGAAAAATTAGCCAAAGAGAAAATTGTGTCAATTCATTTATATTTGAGTGGAAAATTTTAATTATATGCGAACAAATATTGAAATAGATGATGAATTGATGAGAGAAGCATTAGAATTATCTGAATTAAAAAGCAAGAAGGATGTAGTAAATAAGGCTTTAAACGAATTTGTAAAGCACCTGAAAAGACAGAGAATAAAAAGTTTTCAAGGAAAAGTAGAGTGGATTGGAGACCTGGATAAATGAGAAGGTATGACAAATGGAGAGATCGTTGACACAATTATCTGGAACTATCTATTCATTTACCAAAATATAAAATGACAAGGATTTTGATCATATTGCAAAACATACAAGCTTAAAAATTTATAAAAATTAAGAATGACAAAAATTAAAGTAACCAACCCAGTGGTAGAATTGGATGGCGATGAAATGACACGCATCATCTGGAAATTTATTAAAGACAAATTGATCCTTCCATATTTGGATTTGGATATTAAATATTATGACCTTGGCATTCAACACCGTGATGATACAGATGACCAGGTTACAATCGATGCAGCCAACGCTATCAAAAAGTATGGCGTGGGCATTAAGTGTGCAACCATCACACCGGATGAGGAAAGGGTGACGGAGTTTAAGTTAAAACAAATGTGGCGCAGCCCAAATGGCACTATCCGTAATATCCTGGATGGCACCGTATTCCGTGAGCCGATCGTGATGCAAAATGTACCACGCCTGGTTCCAAACTGGACTGCACCAATTATCATCGGTCGTCATGCATTTGGAGATCAATACAGAGCAACCGATACGGTGATCAAAGGAAAAGGAAAATTAACCATGACCTTCACTCCGGAAGATGGCGGAGAAGTTCAAACCTTTGATGTTTACAATTTCGAAGGCCCGGGTGTAGCATTAAGTATGTATAACACAGATGAAAGTATCAGTGGTTTTGCAAGAAGTTGTTTTAATATGGCGTTGAGCAAAGGATGGCCATTATATCTTTCTACCAAAAACACCATCCTGAAAAAATATGACGGACGATTTAAAGATATTTTCCAGGAGATCTTTGAAAATGAATTTAAAGCTCAGTTTGAAAAAGCAGGCATTACCTATGAGCATCGCCTGATTGATGATATGGTTGCCTCCGCTTTAAAATGGCACGGAAACTTCATCTGGGCATGTAAGAACTACGATGGAGATGTACAAAGTGATACGGTTGCGCAAGGTTTTGGTTCTTTAGGACTCATGACATCCGTGCTCATTACTCCTGACGGAAATGTGATGGAAGCGGAAGCCGCTCATGGTACAGTAACAAGGCATTACCGGGAGCATGAAAAAGGAAATCCAACCTCAACAAATCCAATCGCCAGCATTTTTGCCTGGACACGCGGATTAGCCTTCAGAGGAAAATTAGATAATAACCAGGAGCTGATCGATTTTGCACACGCACTGGAAGAAGTTTGTGTAGAAACAGTAGAAGGTGGAAAAATGACGAAAGATCTGGCGGTATGTATTAGCGGAAACAAGGTGAAGCATGGAACCGATTATCTCCACACAGAGGAATTCCTTCAAGCAATCAATGACAATTTAAGTAAAAAGCTTAAAAAGTAATTGTAGCTTCTTATTAACTTCTTTAAATTAAATTAAAAAAGGAACAATATTTGTAGCAGTTTCATTATTATGGAGCTGCTATTTTTTTGTTCTTTTGTTTTAAAATTTTTTATTGGGTGATTTAGAAATCAGAATTGAATTTTTTCGATTTAAATAAAAAAAGGATAGTTTGAGCGCATTGACCATTATTTCGTTTTCAGGACCATTTATTCTTATATTACCCTATAAAAAGTAAAATTTAAAAGGAAGTGAAATAAATACTAAATTCGTTGTGTTCGACGTTATACCTCCGTAATTATCAAAAGCTTGAAATTTATATCCGGTAAAATGAATAGAATAAAACAAAAATAACCATATACCAATTAGACTATAAATTGAATAAACTTTTCGCAAACCTGTAAAGAAACAAATCTCTAATAACCACAACCACCCAATATCCCATGTCCAAAATTTTAGTAATAGATGATGATCTTGATATTTTATCTGTGATGGAAATTTTATTATCAATGAAAGGATTTGATGTTGAGGTAACCGCGAAAGGAGAAAATACATTTCCAAAAATAGATTCCTTTAAACCAGATCTCATTCTTTTAGATGTGCTTATTTCAGGTCATGATGGTAGAATGATCTGTAAAGAGTTAAAAGCAAATAAGAAAACCCAACATATCCCCGTAATCATGTTTTCTGCCCATCCCGGCGCCGCAGCAGCTATCGCAGATTATGGCGCTGATGATTTCATTTCCAAACCCTTTGATGTAAATAACCTGATCAATAAGGTTAATAAGCAGTTGGAGATAAGTCATAATTGACGGAATGTTTTATCGGACGACATAAAAACAATTATGCCCTCACTTAATAGTAATTATTTATATCTTGCCTATAAAGATAATTATTACCCCAATAATTAATTAGACAAATAGCTGATAATAATAAAGCACATCAAATCAATATCCCCTTCTTTATTTTTCAAAAAAAAATTGATGATTATCATCAAATAAAAAATACTGATCAATAATAAAATGCACTAATTTTAATTCTCTTTGATTAATGGCCTGAAAATTAAAACTCATATTCCTGAATAAATAAAATCAGATTGAAAATTCAGAAGCCTTATGTATTTTCATCAGAATTATTTATTAAAAATTTGTAACCAAAAGAATTATGCTTTTCAATTCAATAGATTTTGCAATATTCTTACCGATAATATTTATACTTTACTGGTATGTTACAAATAGAAATTTAAAACTGCAGAATTTATTAATTGTCGTTGCCAGTTATGTATTTTATGGATGGTGGGATTGGAGATTTCTATTCCTTTTATTTTTTAGTTCCATTGTTGATTTTTCAGTTGGTTTAGGCCTCAAAAAAATAGAAAATAAAACACATAGAAAAATTCTTCTGGCTGTAAGTATCATGGTCAATTTGGGACTACTGGGTTTCTTTAAATATTATAACTTCTTTTTAGATAATTTTATTACGGCCTTTTCTTTTTTCGGAAAGGAAATAAATTCCAGTTCTTTAAACATCGTTCTACCGGTTGGTATAAGTTTTTACACATTTCAAACAATGAGTTATGCTATTGATGTTTATAGAAGAAAATTAGAACCAACAAGAGATATAATTTCTTTTATGGCTTTTGTAAGCTTCTTCCCTCAATTGGTAGCCGGGCCTATTGAACGGGCAACCAATTTGTTACCCCAATTTTATCGAAAACGAATTTTTGATTACTCAAAAGCGGTAGATGGTATGAAACAAATACTTTGGGGCCTATTCAAGAAAATGGTCATAGCAGATAATTGCGCAAAGTATGCAAATGAAATTTTCAACCATTCAGGTGATTATACTGGCAGCACCCTGGTTATGGGAGCGCTTTTTTTTACTTTTCAAATCTATAGTGATTTTTCAGGATATTCAGATATAGCCATAGGTACTTCGCGGCTTTTCGGTTTTGATCTTATGCGAAATTTTAATTTCCCATATTTTTCCAGGGATGTTGCAGAATTTTGGAGACGATGGCATATTTCACTTTCAACATGGTTTAGGGATTATCTATATATCCCACTGGGCGGAAGCAAAGGTGGAACAGGAATGAAGATTAGAAATACATTTATCATTTTTTTGGTTAGTGGATTTTGGCATGGGGCAAACTGGACATTTATAGTCTGGGGTTTTTTAAATGCATTATACATAATGCCTTCCATAATTCTTAGCACGAATAGAACACACCTTGACATTGTTGCACAAGATAAATACCTGCCTACCTTCCGTGAATTTTTATCCATACTTATAACCTTTAGTTTAACTGTTTTTGCCTGGATTTTTTTTAGAGCTTCCAATCTTACTCATGCATTTCATTATATTTCTGAAATATTTTCATCCTCAATCTTTACTATTCCCCGTTTTACTGGAAAAGAGGATGCCAAGCCAATAATACTTATAACCTTCTTGTTTTTATTAATAGAATGGATTGGGAGAGAACACCAATATGCTATACAAAAAATCGGTATAGATTGGTATAAACCTGTGAGATGGACAATGTATTATGGATTTATTTTATTAATAATCTTTTTCGCCGGCGAGGAACAGCAATTTATTTATTTTCAATTCTGACAACATGAAAAAGTTTAACAGACAAGTATTTACATTTATATTGCTCTCATTAATTATGATCTGTTCAGCATTTTTAATTAATACTACTTTATTAAATAAAACAAATTATTTTAAATTAACCAAAAATATAAATACAATAGTTTTGGGTCATTCCCATCCTGAATGTGCTTACAACGATTCACTAATCACTGATTTCAAGAATTTGGCCCAGTCAGGAGAAGCATATTTTTATACTTATATAAAAATAAAGAAAATCATTTCTAAAAACAATCAGATAAAAACGATTTTTATCGAATTTGAACCTGGTCAAATTGATACGATAATGGATTCATGGACATGGGGTGACGAACATATTAGTGATGGCTTTGCAAAGTATTTCCCTCTTTTGGATTATCCGGAGTTTAAATTATTGTGGCACAAAAACTCAAGTGCTATTTTGGCCTATTTTCCGAAAACATTTATAAAAAAAATGTGGCATAACATGTTATCCATACTTAAGAATAAAAACATTGAATCGGATAATCAATTCGGAGGATATAATTTTATCACAAGAGCTAAAATAGATTCTCTACTAAAAAATATGGAAAATCAACCTGAAATTCAGTCCGGAAATATTAACCCAATTATTTCTAACACAAACATTGAGTATTTATCAAAAATTATTAACTATTGTAATCAAAAAGGCTTACAAGTTCTGTTAATTAGAAGTCCGTTATATAAGACGTATGGTGATGCGACAAGCGAAAAAGAATTTAAAAACATTCTTAACACCTTCTTCTACCAAACAGAATTTCTCGACTTCAGAGATTTCCCCTTACATAATGATCAATATGGAGATTTTGGCCATCTAAATTATAAGGGGGCAAAATCATATTCTATTTTCTTTAATCAATTATTAAGAATGAATTTATTAAAAAGAGAAAACAAACAAGTTTTTATTGATAGTGAAATTGAAAAGGTGGCTGTTTCACAAAACATCCAAAATAAATAGGATATGCAAATATTAGTACTTTCAAAATAAAAGACTTTTGTATTTTAAATATCGTGGTTAATTTGGATTTCAGTATAAGTAAAATTTCTTTTCAGGCACCATAATTGATAAACATTATTTTTCAATTTAGACTAGTCTTTATACTGTTTCGCACAGTAATTATAGCTTAATTACTCTCCTCCTTGTATTTTTCTATCTATATTTAGACATCCGTGTCAAAAATAAAAATTGAAATAATGAAGAGCACTCTTTCTAAAGCGCTATGGAAAACGTTTATATTTGAAACAGCACTATTACTTTCCGTAATTACTCTATTAAATTCCTGCAAAACAAAGAAAGAATTGCTGGTAAGTGTAGATCCTATCTTTAGCCAATATATTGAAAGTTACACTTCCGGCGTTATTTCAAAAACCGGTTCCATAAAAATAAAACTGGCTGAAAACACAGCAACTACACATGCTTTAGGAGAAGTAAGTGATAAAGACCTTTTCGATTTTTCTCCTTCTGTGAAAGGAAAAGCTGTTTGGCTGGATGCACGCACCATTGAGTTTCAACCGACAGAAAATTTAGCCCCGGATCAATTATACAAGATCACATTTGAACTGGGCAAAGTAATCAAAACACCAAAAGAATATGCTGAATTTGTCTTCAATTTCAAGACGGTAAAACCTTCTTTTCAGGTAACAACTTACGGACTTAGAAGCACTGGTGAAAAAGATAAAATGTTCCTAACCGGCATGCTTGAAACGGCTGATATAGAGAAAGTCGAATCAGTAGAAAAATTTCTTTCCGCCACGGTAAATAATCAGGCTCAAAAAATTACCTGGGAACACAGTGGCAATTCAAAAATGCAAAATTTCAAGATTGAAAATATTAAAAGAAGCAATACAGAAACATCTCTTAGTATTTCATGGGATGGTAAACCTTCAAACATCGACCTGAAAGGAAGTAAAACATACCCGGTACCTGCAATTGGAGATTTTAAGGTTTTGGATGTGATGCCCATGAATGAAACGGAACAATATGCTTCCATACAATTTAGTGATCCGATAGAAATCGGCCAGGAACTCACCGGACTGATTACTTTAGGCGACGAGCGCGATATCACCTACAGCATCAACGGCAGTGAAGTAAAGCTGTATACGGGAGATAAATTAGATGGGAATTACAGCGTCAATATTAACCCCGGCATTAAAAGCACCTTTGGCAAAACACTTGATAAAGGATACGCGGCCAATGTCTTTTTTGAAAACAGAATGCCGTCCGTCAAGATACAGGGCAGAGGAAATATTCTTCCAAATTCAGGTCAATTAGTTCTGCCTTTTGAAGCCGTTAATCTGAATGCGGTAGACATCAGCATCATAAAAATCTATGAAAATAATATCCCGCAATTTCTCCAGGGAAATGATCTTGCAAGTGATGAAGGCTTACGCCGTGTTGGAAAACCAATTGTTCAAAAAACCCTACGCCTGGATGATGACAAGACACTGGATCTTCAAAAGAAACAACGCTTTTCGTTGGATATCGACAAATTCTTAAAAACAGAACCCGGAGCCATTTACAGGATAACCATCGGATTCCGTCCGGAGTATTCTTTATTCCAATGCGATTCTGGTAAAATATCCAAAAACGAGGATGAGAATAATTATGATGAATATTCAAACTATGGCAACAACAGTCCTGATTCTGATGATGCATTTTGGTCACGGTACGAAAACTACTATCCCTATGGATATGATTGGAATAACCGCGATAACCCTTGCGCCAATTCATATTACAACAAGGACCGGTGGGCAACAAAAAATATTCTGGCTTCCAATATTGGTCTCACAGCAAAGAGAGGTGCCAGCAACACATTTACCATCGCTGTAAATAATATTCTCAGTACGGAACCCATGAATGGAATAGAACTGGAAATATTGGATTATCAAAACCAGGTAATTCAAAAAAGTTCCAGTGATAAAGATGGTTTCGCGCATTTTGAATTAGATAAAAAACCTTATCTTCTGGTTGCAAAAAATAAGACGGAAAGAGGATATCTGAAACTGGATGATGGAAGCAGCCTACCACTCAGCCGTTTTGATATTACAGGCGAAGAAATCAAGAACGGAATGAAAGGATTTATTTTCGGAGAACGGGGCGTATGGAGACCCGGTGATTCTTTATTTATCAATTGTATTATTGAGAATAAAGGCACTACCCTACCCGATGGATATCCAATCGAATTTGAGCTGTTCACCCCGCAGGGTCAGCTATTTCAGAGAATGGTGCAAAACAATGCAGAAGGTGGTTATAATGTTTTTAAAACCGCAACACAACAAAGTTCTCCTACCGGTAATTGGCTGGTAAAAATTAAAGCCGGCGGAGCCCAATTTGAAAAAAGAATTAAGGTAGAAACAGTCATGCCTAACCGCCTGAAAATTGATTTAAAATTCGGGTCAGATTCCATGCTTGGAAAAGGAATTACCAAAGAAGGAACGCTAGAGGCTAAATGGCTTTTTGGTGCCACAGCCAAAAACCTAAAAGCGAAGGTTGACGCAGCACTTTATGCCAAAAAATCCTCCTTCCCTCAATTTAAAGAGTATACTTTTTATAATCCGACAACCAATTTCTCCACGCAAACAAAAACCATTTTTGACGGCAAGTTGAATGAGGAAGGAAAAGCTACTATCCGTCCAAACTTTGAGACAGATGAAATTGCGCCGGGAATGCTTTCCGCGAATGTATTGGTAAAAGTGTTTGAACCGGGAGGCGCATTCAGCATCAATAGTATGAGCATTCCCTACAGTCCATTTATCAGTTACTCGGGCATTAAAGTTCCGGAAGGGGATAAGACCTGGGGATTTTTAGCCTCCGGTAAAACACATACTGCCGATATTGTAGAAGTAGACCGCAAAGGAAATTTGCTCTCCGGAAACCAGAAAGTGGAAGTACAGTTCTACAAAATTCAATGGCGTTGGTGGTGGGATAACAGCGGCGACAATTTGAGCAATTTTACCCAGGATAAATACAATAAACTTTTAAAAACAGAGAAAGTTGATCTTGTGAATGGCAAGGGAAAATACAATTTCCGGGTCGGAGAAAATGAATGGGGAAGATATCTTATCCTGGTAAAAGATCTTACAAGCGGACACATCACGGGCGAAGTCGTATACCTGGATCAGCCGGGCTGGAGAAGCCGCGATAACACAGATGATCCAACGGCTGCTGCCATGCTTTCTTTTACGGCTGATAAAGAAAAATACAATGTAGGCGACGAAGTAACCTTAACCATTCCAAGCAGTGAGGGCGGAAGAGGATTGATCAGCCTGGAAAATGGCAGTAAGGTAATCCGCTCTTTTTGGGTAGAAACAAATAAAGGACAAACCATCGTAAAATTTAAAGCGGAAAAAGAGATGGCGCCGAATGTGTACGCGACCGTCAGCTTGCTGCAGCCGCATGCTCAAACCATCAATGATCTTCCCATCAGGATGTATGGAGTTACGCCCATTATCGTCGAGGATAAAAATACCGTTCTGAGCCCTGTAATCACCATGGCGGAATCTATCAGGCCTGAGACACAAACAAACATCACCGTTAGTGAGAAAAATAACCGTGAAATGTATTATTCTGTGGCTATTGTGGATGAAGGATTATTAGACCTTACCCGCTTCCAAACGCCACAGCCACATACTTTCTTCTACTCAAGAGAGGCTCTTGGCGTAAAAACCTGGGATCTGTACGATTGGGTGATCGGTGCATGGGGAACAAACCTGGAACGCATCCTCACCATTGGTGGAGATGAAGATGGCGGCGGACCAATGGCACAGAAAAAAGCCAATCGTTTTAAGCCGGTCGTAAAATATTTAGGGCCCTTTAAACTAAAGAAAGGACAAAAAGCCACACATCAATTTACGCTGCCACAATACATCGGTTCAGTCCGTGCCATGGTAGTAGCCGCGAATGATGGCAGCTATGGAAATGCAGAGAAAGCAGTGCAGGTGAAAAAACCTTTAATGCTTTTAGGAACGGCACCACGCGTGATGGGGCCCGGTGAAACCATTAAAATTCCCGTGACCGTTTTCGCCATGGAAAATAATATAAAAAATGTAAGCGTCCGGTTGCAGACAGATCCGTTAATTAAGATACAGGGCAGTCCTACGCAGCAGATAACCTTCTCCCAAACCGGGGAAGAGATGATCTATTTTGAGGTGAAAGTTTCTTCCGAAACCGGTATCGGCAAATTAAAACTGACAGCCACTTCCGGTAAGGAAAAAGCTGATTACGATATTGAACTGGATATCCGCAATCCGAATCCGCCCGTAACAAATGTTGCCGCTAAAAATCTAAATGCTGGTGAATCCTGGAACGCGACAGCTACCGCCATTGGAAGCATTACCACCGCCAAATCCGTATTGGAGATTTCCAGTATTCCGGCTATAAATTTAGAGAAGCGTCTTGACTTTTTAATTCAATATCCGCATGGATGTATTGAGCAAATTACTTCCGGCGTGTTCCCGCAATTGTACCTGAATCAGTTGACCGATCTCTCCGATTTCCGGAAAGCATCTATTCAAAAAAATGTAAAAGGTGTCATCGCCGCTTTCCAGAATTATCAAACGACAGAAGGCGGATTCAGTTATTGGCCGGGTGGCAATAAATCCGATGAATGGGGAACAAATTATGCCGGCCATTTTTTACTGAAAGCACAAGATAAGGGCTACTCGATAAGTACTCAAATGCTACAGCAATGGACAAGATATCAATCCGGGAAAGCAAGAAGCTGGGTGCCGGCCACAACCAATTTTTACGGCAGTGATCTTACCCAGGCATATCGTCTTTATTCACTTGCTCTTGCAAAAGATCCGGAGTTGGGAGCAATGAACCGGTTAAAGGAATTTAAATATCTTTCACCGCAGGCAAAATGGCGTTTAGCGGCAGCATACAAATTGATCGGTCAAAACAGCATCGCCCTGCAATTGATCAGCGGTCTGCCTATGACTTTTAAAACAAATGAAACCGCCACTCACACCTATGGATCTGACATGCGGGACGAAGCCATGGTTTTAGAAACCTTAACGCTCATGGACAAACGAAAGGAGGGAGCTTCCTTATTGAATACATTGGCTGCAAAACTTTCGCAGGATTCATGGTATAGTACCCAAACCACGGCTTATGCATTATTGGCCATCGCAGAATATTCAGGTAAGAATTCTTCGGGATCAAAAATACAGGCAAAAGGTACAGTCAATGGTAAAAAAATAGACATCAATTCCACGGCTTCCATCACACAAATACCGTTGGATATCAAACCCGGCACTTCCAAAGTAACCATCACTAATAGTGGCAGCAATGTTCTTTACGCACGGATTATCAGTGAAGGCCAGCCGATTGAAGGAGAGAATTTACATGTAAAAAATAATCCGGAAGTCTTAGCTATGAATGTTCAGTACCTCACGAGGGATTTAAAATCTCTGGATGTAAATAAACTCATGCAAGGCACAGATTTTATTGCCAAAGTAACCATTACCAATCCCGGCAAAAGAGGCAATTACGAACGGCTGGCCCTAACACAAATTTTCCCCGGCGGATGGGAAATTATCAATACCCGTATGCAGGAAGGCGAGGGAGGTTTCCAATCTTTTCCATCCGATTACCAGGATATCCGGGATGACAGGGTGTACACGTATTTTGGCTTACAACCCAATAAAACACACACCTATTATGTGCAGTTAAATGCTGCCTATTTAGGAAGGTATTTTTTACCGGGCGTGTACGCTGAAGAAATGTATAACAACTCTATTAATGCGGGAGTAAATGGTAAATGGATAGAAGTGGTGAAGGAAGGAGGAGAGTAAGCGTGAAGGGAAAAATTGATAAATTCGCAAGAGACAAAACCGCGAATAATTTAATACGGTCGGGACGCTTTCTTTCGCGGCCTGAACGATGGTACACGTAACGGTTCAGACCCATAAAGTATTCCGACTCGTCTTCAAAACATTAATTAATTTACCCTTGAGCAGTATAACAATCCATTGGAAAAAAGGTAAAAAAAATAGCTGCTGGATTTACAAAACGATCATCATCAAATACACAAAACCATGAGTGATATTAAATTATTTGAAAGTAAGAAAATACGTACCCATTGGGATGAAAATGAGCAACATTGGTATTTTTCTGTTGTAGATGTGGTTGAAGTTTTAACTGATAGTGTAAATGCCAGGGACTACTGGTTTAAAATGAAAAAAAGGGTCAAGTCAGAAGATGGATTTGAACTGTCGACAATTTGTCGACAGTTCAAAATGAAAGCTATTGATGGAAAAATGAGAGAAACAGATGTAACCAACACCCAAAACTTATTCCGTATCATTCAATCCATACCATCCCCTAAAGCAGAGCCTTTTAAACAATGGTTGGCAAAAGTAGGCCACGAACGCATTCAGGAAATAAACGACCCGGCACAAAGCATTGACAGGGCTAGAGAAAACTGGCAAAAACTGGGACGTAGTGAAAAGTGGATTCAACAACGCATGACCGGACAGGAAACCCGGAATAAACTTACTGATTATTGGAAAGAAAGTGGCTTAGAAAAATCAGACGAATTTGTGCAATGCTCACCAATATTATCCATCAGGAATGGACCGGATTAACCGTTAAAAAGCATAAAGATTTAAAAGGCTTAAAATCTCAAAATCTTCGAGACCATATGGGAGAAGCAGAATTAATTTTCACTGCTTTAGCGGAATTGTCCACACGACAAATAGCCGAAAGTGTCGAAGCAAAAGGATTGTCTGAAAATGCTGTAGCAAGTAAGAAAGGTGGAGCAGTAGCAAAAAATGCACGTAAAGAGTTGGAAGCAAAAACAGGCAAAAGTGTCGTTACAGGAGAAAATTTTTTACCACCTGCAAAAGAGAAAAAGCAGATCACTGGGAGAAAGAAATAAAGATTTGAATGTAGTTTTCGTTCAACCGATTAATTTTCCCATTTATTCCAAATTTCAACATAATAATTTCCCCGATAGCTATCAGAAGATCTTTGGTTCCAAGTTGGAAGATCAATGAATACCACTAAAACAGCAAAGCCCTGAACATATAATTAACCCACCTTTTTTGATTACTTTTATTTAGCAGAAAAAACAAAAATGATGAAGAATTTACTATTCATTCTCTTGCTACTTTTTATAAGTCAATGTAAACCAAAAGAAGGTAATACGATTACAGAATTCCCCGGTAAGCCGGAAGTCCCTTCATCTATCAAAAAAACGCATGTATCTCTTCTGGAGCAAATTCATAAGATGACTTTATATAAAGACAGTAGTGGTCGCGTTGCCCTAAAACTTGAAGAGCTGATGCAACATCATTTTAAGGAGGAAGAAGATTTTATTTTACCCTCTTTAGGACTATTGCCCTTATTAGCAAACGGTCAAATACCAGGGCAAAGTAAGGACGTTATCCTTTTAAGCGAAAATGTGAAATCGTTATTGAATCACATGAGCGCAGAACATCAATTGATTGAAGCTTTTATTAAAGAATTAAAACAGGCCTCCGATAAAGAGAAATTACCTGAAATTATTGATTTTCAAAAGGAAGTTCAGAAACATGCAAGCAGCGAGGAAGAAGTTTTTTTCCCGGCAGCCATTCTAATTGGAGAATATTTAAAATTAAAATCAGCGATAAAACCGTAGCCGTTTTAATTTTTGTTTTGGCAATTGCTGATATGACGTTACTGGCAATTTATCTTTCGGAATACGACACTGGAATAAACGAAATTTCCGGCTATAGCATGTAAATCCGGCTTAATTTTATGAGCAGCTCTTACGACCTTATTCATTTCTTCTCAAAAATATTTTATCATGGCAAAAACAGAAACTCAACCGTATCAAATTATTAAAAAAGAAAAAGATTTTGAGATACGGCTATATCCGCCGGCTACGATGGCAACCATTTCAATGAACGTAAAAACCTATAAAGAATTATCCTCCCCGGGATTTAGAAAATTGGCCTCCTTTATTTTTGGCGGGAATACCTCCAATAAAAATATTGCCATGACATCGCCTGTGCATATGGACATCAATGACTCTCTATCATCTATGAGTTTTGTGATGCCTTCTAACTATACGAAAGATAATTTACCAAAACCAAATGATGGTACTATTTCCATTAAAACATCTACGCAGGAATATGCTGCAGCCATTGAGTTTGGAGGGTATGCAAATGATGAGGAAATTAAAAAATATGCTGCTAAATTAGAAAATGCTTTGAGAGCAAATGACATTGTCTATTATGGAAACTTTCGTTTTTTAGGGTATAATCCTCCCTATCAATTTTGGGGAAGAAAAAATGAAATGATTGTGAGTATCCATTGGAATGATCAATAAAAAGAGCCAGGATTCGTTTTGCAATACCAGGGAGGAATTTCCTATTTTAATCAATCGATAAAATCATGAATTCCGTGATCAAAATTCGAATTAACCTTGCTCTGCTGAACACGAAACAATTATTGCGTTTCATTTCACATGTTTCAGGGCTGGGTTACTTTAGTATATTTGGGAAACATTCCGGTTCTAAGAATGGACTGACGTTTATGAACGATTTAAAAAAGAATTAGCAAATGAAAAAAGAATTAAAAGTGCTTGAATTTAGTAGAAAACAAAAACTGGTAGATTATGTAAACGCGAATGCGCATAAACTGGAAATTGTATCCATTTCTTCCAGCCAATATGGTACGTGGCAACACTTTTTGTGGTACTATGAGGTTTAGACTAAATTGGGAAAGAATTATAAAAAATGCGAAACAGGCTTTACACAAAACAAACTTTTTACGAACAGGTATTTTAGCTTTTTTCTAAGCAGGCGTCATATAAATCTTCCTCTTTTTTCATCAGCAAATGCGTTTCAGCAAACGGATTTCTTTTCAACTTTTATATGTAATTTGAGGTTGATCATTTATTGGTCTGACAGTCAGGCTAAACTAACAATTGATACCAGCACAGCAGTAAGGTGACTGACAAATAACAACGGAAAAAGGCCTTATGCAAATAACAGAAAATAAATTTTGGCAGTTTAACTCCGACCATTGGTTTCACCTACTCAAAAGTTCAAATCAAGGTCTTTCTCAAGCATCGGTTGACAAGATATTAATTGAGGAAGGATTTCGTCCTAAAAGCAGATCTTCTCTTAAGAAAGATTTTTTACTTTTTACAAGTCAATTTAAAAGCCCACTCATGCTTCTGCTTATAGGAGCAGTTGTTATTTCAGGATTTCTTGGTGACAAATCTGATGTTTTCATTATTCTTTTCATCGTTCTATCAACCGGGTTCCTAAGTTTTTTTCAGGAAAGAAATGCAGGAAAAGTAGTGGAAAAGCTTCAGTCCCTGATTTCCTTAAAAACGACCGTATTGAGAGAGGGACTTGCACAGGAAATTAATTCAAAATTAGTAGTAAAAGGCGATGTCATTATTCTGAATGCAGGAGATATGTTGCCTGCTGATTGCCTCATCATTGAGTCAGATGAGCTATATGTCAACGAGGCCAGTCTAACAGGTGAAACTTACCCGACAAGAAAAGAAATAGGTGTTTTAGATGAACAAACCGAACTTAACAAAAGGACAAATTCCCTTTGGGAAGGAACAAACATTGTAAGTGGAAATGCCAAAGTCTTAGTCATTAAAACCGGTGAAGAAACAATTTTCGGAAACATCGCAAAAAGCGCTTCAGGAACCATCGAGACTACCTTTGAAAAAGGAATCAAAGATTTTGGTTTATTCCTGGTAAAAATCACCCTCACATTAGCCATTTTTATTCTTGGAGTAAATCTGTTAAACCACAAAGGAATCATTGAATCTGCACTGTTCGCATTGGCTTTGGCGGTTGGCATGGCTCCGGAATTATTACCTGCTATTACAACAATTTCCATGAGTGCGGGTGCAAAGAGATTGTTGGCGAAAAAGGTCATTGTAAAGAAGTTGAATTCAATTCAAAATCTTGGTGAAGTTGATTTATTATGTACCGACAAAACAGGAACCATAACAGAAGGCTCCATTAAGATAACCGGTATGATAGATGGCCTGGGACAAGAAAGTACATTTGTAAAACAACTGGCTTTTTGGAACGCTTCTCTTGAAGGAGGATATTCCAATCCCATTGATGATGCCTTAAAACAATTGAAACTTGACACAAGTATTTCAGTAGAAAAAATCGGTGAAATTCCTTATGATTTTATTAGAAAAAGATTGAGCATAGCAGTTGAAACGGAAAAAGAAAAACTACTCATCTGCAAAGGAGCTTTTACACAAATATTGAGCATCTGTTCTAAAATAAAAGTTGACGATCATCAAATAGAAGATATTTCCGGATATAAAAAACAGTTGGAAATAAAGTTTACACAATATGGTACTGACGGGTTACGAACGATTGCCATTTGCTATAAAAACATTGATACAACGGACATTTCAAAAGAAATTGAAACCGAAATGATTTTTGGAGGTTTTATTTTAATGAATGACCCTATTAAATCAGGCATCGTTGAAACAATCAATGAACTACACAAACTAAATATTGGTTTAAAAATTATCACCGGCGATAATATAAATGTAGCCAGATCAACTGCCTTTGCTATTGGTATAAAAAAACCTGTGGTCATGTCAGGAAATGAACTTTTCTCCACCAGTCCTGAAGCATTAAAACAGCTTGTGAAGAAGACACATATTTTCGCAGAAGTAGAGCCGCAACAAAAAGAACGCATTATACTGGCACTCAAACAAACGTATACAGTGGCCTATATGGGTGATGGTATCAACGACGTTTCAGCTATCAATGCAGCTGATGTCGGTATATCCGTTGAGAATGCCGTAGATGTGGCCAGGGAAGCAGCGGATTTTGTGCTCATGGAAAAAGATTTAATGGTACTAGTAGACGGCATTAAAGAAGGAAGGAAAACCTTTGCTAACACCATGAAATATTTATACATAAGCACGGGCGCTACTTTTGGCAATATGTGCAGTATCGCTGCCGCCTCTTTGGTTTTGCCTTTCTTACCTATGCTTCCTAAACAAATTCTATTAACCAATTTCCTGACTGATTTTCCATTTCTTGCAGTTACCACTGATAATGTAGATCAGGAACAATTAGATAGACCCGGAAAATGGAATCTAAAACTTATTCGCAGTTATATGTTCATTTTTGGTGTGCACAGTTCCCTGTTTGACCTGATTACTTTCACGACACTTTACTTTTTACTAAAAGTAAAAGAATCTGAATTTCAAACCGGTTGGTTTATTGAATCAGTCCTTTCAGAACTATTAATAATTTTTATTATCCGGACTCACAAGAACTTTTTTAAAAGCAGACCGGGCAAGTATCTTTTCATATTTAGTACGATAGCCTTAATCCTGACAATTGGCCTTCCTTATTTACCTTTTGCAAAGGACATTGGCCTGACCCCATTACCTATCCTTAATCTCGGAGTTATGTTATTGATTGTTGCAGCTTACATCACTACAGCAGACATCTTAAAAGTATGGTTTTTTAAAAAATTCCAAAATGCTTAACAGGACAAGTTAATGAGAGAACAAGTGATCGCCCTGGTCCGGATTCGTGTAACACAAAAAACCAATTCTATTTCGTGTGGCATGAATCGCGGCTGATTTTATTTATACTATTTGAAAAACATCCGGGTTTTAAAACAAACTGGATTGAATAAACCCCGGGTAATTTGTACCAGTTTGTCATTACCTCTTTTTCTTTTTGAGGGCGATCGTCTCCGAAGACAGTGTATATTATTTTCAGGAACCCGATTTTGTGACTTTTCCCAATCCTTTAATATCGGTTTTCACTTCCGATGGATTCCCATAATAGTTCACGTTTCCGATTCCTGTCATCGAAATATCCAAACTCTTTTCAGCATAAACGGAAATATTACCAGCTCCTTTGCTGACTACTTTTATATTTTCAGCTTTGAATCCTGAACAATCAATATTGCCCACACCTTCCGATTGAATGAAGGCCTCATTCGCTGTTCCTTTTACCTCAATGGAGCCCACAGACTTCGTCGTTAAATTGAAAGTGCCCACATGGCAATCATCAATGACAATTTGCCCAACCCCTTTGTTGGTAATGGTTAACTGATCACCTTTAAAGGAATTCTTAAGGTGTAGATTGCCCACACTTTCAAAGTTTATTTTCTGTAAATGCGGAGAGCCTACGCGGATAATCAGTTTCTTTTTATTGCCGGAATACTTTCGCTTATTTTTCAACTCAATGGAAAGCTGTCCTTTGCTATCCGATACTTGCAGTGCATCAATCAAATTAGAGCTACCGAAAGCACTCAGATAAAAAGAATCGCTTTGCTCGTAAATAACCTCTCCGATCAATTCTATATTTAAACTGGAAAAATCAGCAATCGTAAAGCTTTTTGTCGTATCCGAATCTGGCCCTGAATTCGTACAGGATACAACAGAGAATAGTACAAGAATTGTCAGACTCAAAAAGGAAACTAATTTTGTTATTCTCATGATTTTAAATTTTTATCCTCTTCTAATATTAGCAGGGATTCTTCACATTTCCATGCCTTAAAGCGACGAATATATTGAAACAAAAATAAGAAAGCCAACAAAAGTATAGAAAATATGAATAAACGGATTATAGTGATATATCTCATGAAAAAGAGTGATTATTATCAATACATACATTCACTTCCAATACATTTTTTGCATCAAAAATAATCATCCAAGATTTTGAATCTTTTGCCTCGCTGCATTCTGAAACCATAGCAACAGGCAGCCGTATTAGACAATGTGGATCTAATCTTTCTGAACCAATGTTTTTGGGTCTTGGAGAGAGATTGAACTTCTTTCTCCGGAACATGAAAAGATTGGATTTCCCCTTTATTGGAGGAAGAAGTAAACAAAATTTCTTACCAGAAAATGGTGTAATAAATTTTGGTTTAAAAGCACAAAAAGGAAACCATCTCTTTGTTAAATCGGTTTGCCCAAGTAATGCTAAAAGATTCCATTTTTTTTAGAATCCCGGATGTTGTGAAACGTTGAAAGTAGCCATGATTTATTAAAACCAAAAAGGTATTTTCGCAAACACAAAATTTAGAAATAAAACGAATGCACGATAGAACTATAGACTCCGGACTTTTAAAAACGAAACCACATTTCGAAATACTGGATGGCCTAAGAGGTTTAGCCGCTTTAGTGGTGGTCATTTTTCACTTTATGGAAATCATCATTGCCGATTTCAGTAATAGTTTCATTTCACATGGTTATTTAGCAGTAGATTTCTTTTTTTGTTTATCTGGTTTTGTCGTTTCTTACGCTTACGATAATCGTATAGCTGGTATGGGGTTAATAACGTTTATTAAACTAAGACTCATTCGTTTGCAGCCTTTAGTTATTATAGGTTCTGTTTTAGGTTTGCTTACTTTTTTGTTTGACCCTTACAGTAATCTTTATTCCATTTATGGTTTCAAAGAGACTGCATTGATTTTCCTAACGTCGGCTTTTTTAATCCCTTATCCGGTAGTGTCTGAACGATATTTTAACCTGTTTAATTTAAACGCACCGAGTTGGTCGTTATTTTGGGAATATGTTGCCAACCTAGTGTATGCAACTATATTATTTAAAGCTTCCAGGAAAGTACTGCCCCCACTGGTTTTATTGGCTGCTGCCGGTCTTTTTTATGTAAGTTGGAATTCCGGTAGTTTACTCGGCGGATGGAGTGGAGGAACTTTCTTCGATGGTTTAGCCCGTATTTCTTTTTCTTTTTTAATGGGGATGTTGATTTTTCCTTCTAACTGGATCATTAAAAACAAATTAGGCTTGCCGGGGACGAGCGCTTTATTATTGTTGGCATTTTTAACTCCCTATAACGAACAATGGAACTGGTTAGTCGATCTTCTTATCGTTGTTGTATACTTTCCGCTCATTGTTTCATTAGGCGCCGGAGCGGGTTTAGCGGGTAAACATTATAAAATCAATCAATTTTCCGGTGATATTTCTTACCCGCTTTACATGACCCATTACCCGTTTATGTGGGTATTTGCAAATTACGTAGTCGTAACAGAACCAGGCATTGCTCAGTTGAGTTGGGTAATTCCTCTTTCAATAATTTTACTCATAGGCTTAGCCTACCTGGTAACCAAATTTTTAGACTTCCCGATACGGCGTTATTTTACCGATAAATTAAAAGCCCGCGCAAACCGTCAACAGTGAGGAACTGTTATACAAGTAAAATTTTCCTATTCACCTGAATTGAAAATGCTGAATCACGGAGGTGGTTGCTATATGGTGGATGAGGAGTATCTTCTTCCCGCATTTGCGGGCTACTCTTTCAGTCGCCGGATTTTTTTTCGGCTTTTATTCATAATTTAAACTTTGACTAATTATCATCTCCTCATAACCATTGAGTCGCAGCCTACATGAGCAATAAATACCAGCACAGCATTAAACCCGGATGTTGTGAGTAATACAAAAAATCGGGGCAAACTTGAATTAATTATGAAGCACTTTAAAATCCTAACCGCCGTTTTATTCTTTTCCTTATTCGTAAGTTGTTCAATTACCCGGCTTCAGAAAAAAGGAAATGTTCTGCCGGAGAATTTCGATTATCAAACAATATTCACGACCATCAAGACTTTAATAATTATACCAGCGAAAATAAATGGACATGAATAAAACTTCATTTTCGATAACGGAGCGGCATTGACTATCATACAAAGAGATTCCTTACGCGGTAAATTATCGACTGTCAAAGGAGCTTCCAAAAAGATTTGTAAAAGCCGGAGTAAAGCAAATTGGCTAATTAATTATCCCGATAAAACGATCCGGTTTTCGAATAAAAACTTGTCTGACAACACATTCAAACCGATTGAAATCACCTTCGTAGATGGATTATCTTATACAACTATTTCAATAAATGGCATTCAACAAAAAGTATGTATAGACTTTGGTTCCTCGTCTGAATTCAGTATCCCGGAAGATTCTAAATTGGCTAAAGAATTATTGAATACCTACAAATTTAATGATCATCAAAGGGATCTCTACACTACACGATTGGAGGGAATAAAAACATCACTGAAAAGGTGGCTTTTATCCCTTCGATAAAAATGGGAGAAATTGAATTTAAAAATGTAGAAGCCAAAATAAATATTCAAAGTAAGGCTAGAATTGGGATTTCATTTTTTAAAGAGTATCAAATTTATGTGGATAATATAAATCAGGAGTTTAAAATTAAGAAGTGAAATGGGAAGTACTGGTCACAACAAGATAGACTTCGTTGGTTGCATAGAACCAAAGATGAAATTCCCATATTTTATAAACCTGATGAATCAAAAAAATTCTGATCTAATTGTGAAAGCATAATCATTTAAATCACTATTTATACAAAAAGACATTTTCATCCATTTTTAATTATATTATCTTGGATAAGAAATAACGGAGTGAAGTAGCCTGATTAAAATATAGAAATATGGAAAAGAATACTATTACAAAACTGAACAAAACCTTTGAAGAATTTGCCTATCAGCAGGACGGAATCGAATATTGGCTTGCCCGCGAACTTCAACATCTTTTGGGATATGCCGAATGGCGTAATTTTTTAAATGCAATTGAAAAAGCTAAAGAAAGTTGCAAAACCACTGGTGAAGAAGTTCTAGACCATTTTGTTGCTGTCAACAAAATGGTCAGGATTGGTTCTGGTGCCGAAAAGATTGTAGATGACATAATGCTTACCCGTTATGCCTGTTATCTCATTGCTCAAAATGGTGATCCAAAGAAAGAACAAATTGCCTTTGCACAGAGCTATTTTGCCATTCAAACCCGTAAGCAGGAGTTGCTGGAAGAGCGAATACAACTGATGGAACGCCTTCAGGCAAGAGAGAAATTAGCCACTACGGAAACTGAATTATCTAAAAATATTTATGAAAGAGGTGTTGACAATAAAGGTTTTGCCAACATACGAAGTAAAGGAGATTGGGCTTTGTTCGGCGGCCACAATACATCTGCAATGAAAAGAAAATTAGACATTGCAGAAAACCGGCCGTTAGCAGATTTTCTACCAACTATAACGATTACTGCAAAACAATTGGCAACCGAAATCACCAATTTTAACGTGAAGAAGAATGATCTGAAAGGAGAGAATCGCATTACTAATGAGCATGTAAAAAACAATACAGACGTAAGAAGTTTGTTAGGAAAAAGCGGGATTAAACCAGAAGCATTACCGCCCGAAGAGGATATTAAAAAATTACAACGCAGGGTGAAATCTGCTGACAAAGAAATATCAAAGGGGAAATTGAAAGGAAAAAAGGAATAATA
The DNA here is from genome assembly GCA_038235345.1 of Chitinophagales bacterium. Taxonomy (GTDB): domain Bacteria; phylum Bacteroidota; class Bacteroidia; order Chitinophagales; family Chitinophagaceae; genus Ginsengibacter. The sequence goes on along the minus strand of JBBSUB010000019.1, from coordinate 2,356 downwards.
CAACATTTTAATCCTAAAAAATTCTTCAATTCTAAAAAATCATGTTCAGACAATCAGAATATGGCAAAGAACTTTCAGAATTCGAACTCACCTGGATCGGCAAAGGCAAAGAACCAAAGTTAGAACCAAGGATATTAATCGAAGATCCCTCTGAAAGCTTTGGTAATCCCAACACCGATAATATGCTTATTCATCGGGATAATTTATTAGCCTTAAAAGCCTTCTCCAAAAATTTCGAGTTCATAAATCCTACTTTTTCTCCAAAAGAGAAAATAATCAGAGGTATTTGCTATGGACACCCAAGCAAGACAGAAATGTACAAGTATAAATGGAATGGTGAAACAATTGATACGTTGGAATATATTTCTTATGAAACAGATGACCAAAGAGAGAAAACAGGAAAAGTTATGTTACAACAGGTCAACCTTACGGCAGCAATTTTAAGGTATTAAAACGTTTAAATTCTTTACCAAATGAGTACAAGAAAATTGAGGGTTATGATTGGTTTACAGGGAAGGGATATGAATAGTAGGTTTACGGGGAAAGGGTATGAATAGTAGCTAACTTCTAGTGCAAACTTTGTAAATACATTTAAGATTAGATGTATATCATCATAGTGAAAATACAGTATAATTCGTATTTTCGGAAATAAAAACATTGTCTAGAATACTTTTATACAATTATTACATTAAAAGTCTAAGAAATAACACTTATGAAAAGTAAATATTTAAACAGACATAAGATTCTGAAAACTCTTTACAAGAAACGCATAAAAGAAGAAAGCCCAAACACAATAAACACTGTAGAACTTTCTTTAACATTTTCCCAAATTGCAATAAACTCTAATTTACCTGAAGCAAAAATTATTGAGCAAATAGAATTTCTAATTAACGAGAAAGAAATAAGTAAAATTGAAGAAAGTTTTGACACATATTACTTCATAACAGATAAGGGAAGTATTTCTTATCATGATGAAAAGTATTTGGACAACGGTGAAAAAGAATTCTGGACTACCTCGTATGATATCATAAAGACAATTTCTACTCTAGTTCTTTTAATTATGGCTGTAATAGTTTTTATACTAAACTTTTTAGACACAAAACAAAATAAAAAAGATATTGATGTAATTAAAACAGAACTTCAAAATATAAAGGATTCATCCCAACAGATTAGGTAATTATCTTTATTTCTAATTGTATTTCAGCATACAAAGGATATATCAACGACAGGCTTGGGTTATGCAATTCATTAACCTTTTTTAAGAAAGCTAAAAAGTTTTTTATCTTCCCAATATTGCTCTCCACTTTTATTTATATATCCATACTGTTTATTAAATTTCACTTTCGCCGCACCATCAATAAATGCTTCTGCTTCATCATAGATAGGTTTTAAAGCTACTTTGCCACTTCTATTAATGTATCCCCACTTTTCATTTTGATTTTTTTTAAATTTTGCAAATCCATCATGAAAGTAATCTAACTCATCATAAATACACTGAACTAATTGGTTTCCCGCTCTATCAATAATTCCCCATTTTGAATCAATCTTAACCATTGCGGACTTTCCGTCAAAATAGAAAGGGAACGCATCGTCAAAAATGAATGGAATTATTTGATTGCCGGTTTTATCTATGTAGCCATATTTCTCTTCGGAAATGGACACGTTCATTGCAACTTCAGCTATTCCATTATTGAATGCTCTTGCATAGTCGAATTTCAGGGGTATTACCAAATCTCCCTCAAGATTAATAAAACCATATTTCTCATTAAGAGCTACTTCTGCAAGACCTTCATTAAAATAACCAACTTTATCATATTTTAAAGAACGTGTTTTTCTACCTTCATGATTTATCAAGAAGTATGAATTCTCTTTTTTTACAATTGCTACTCCATTTATAAAAGGATGAGCGGTTTCGTAAATGATTTCAATTTCTTCGATGCCATTTATATTAATATATCCTTCTTTGTCATTAATTTCAACAATTGCCCAACCTTCCTCTAAACCACCAATCCAATCATATTTACATTTTATTATTTGTTCACCATTTTTATTAATTAAACCCCATCTTCCATAATTAGAAACAGTTGCTAATCCATTTTTAAAATTGTAAGCTTCGTAGTATTGGCACTCTATTCTTTTGCTTCCCCTTTCATCAATATACCCCCAATCTCCGTTTTCTTTGACTAATGCATAACCCTCATAGAACGCATAAACCTGTTCATATTTGCAAGAGATTACCTCATTCCCATTTTCATCAATGAAACCCCATTTATCATTCATTTGTACACCTGCTAAATTCTCAAAATAAAAATGAACTTCCTGATATTTGCAGTCGATAACAATCCTTTTATCCTTT
>JBBSUB010000018.1:0-32233 GCA_038235345.1 Chitinophagales bacterium | reverse complement strand
TTCGATTGCATTATTTAAAGGAATACACCGTATCGTTGCTTTTGACAGTTCTTTTATTTTTTCTTCCGTTTCCGCTTTTCCATCCCAATGAGCCGAAATAAATCCGCCCTTCTCATCCAATAGCTTTACAAATTCTTCCCAAGTATCTGCTTTTGTAATATTTCCATCCAGGTAAGATTTTGCTTTGTTGTAAATATTATCCTGAATATCGTTCAACAAATTCCGGATATTTTCTGCCAGTCCATCTATTGAAACCGTTTCTTTGGTTTTATTATCTCTCCTGGCGACCTCCACTACATTTTTTTCGAGGTCACGTGCACCAACAGCGATTCTTACAGGTACACCTTTCAATTCATATTCTGCAAATTTCCAACCCGGACGGCGACTGTCATCATCATCATATTTTACAGAAATACCTAAAGCCTTCAATTCCGACATTAAAGAATGAACTTTCTCATCAATAGCACCTTTTTGTTCCTCTCCTTTATAAATAGGAACGACTACCACCTGAATCGGTGCAAGTTTAGGAGGTAATACAAGACCATCATCATCACTGTGCGCCATCACCAGTGCACCTATGAGACGGGTACTCACACCCCAGCTAGTAGCCCATACATAATCCAGTTTATTTTCTTTATCACTAAATTTCACATCAAATGCTTTGGCGAAATTCTGACCCAAAAAATGGGAAGTACCTGCCTGCAATGCTTTGCCATCCTGCATTAAAGCCTCAATACAATAAGTATCTTCTGCACCGGCAAATCGTTCGTTAATACTTTTTACTCCTTTAATAACAGGCATTGCCATCCATTCTTCAGCAAATTCCGCATAAATATTCAGCATTTGAATTGTTTCGTCAATGGCTTCCTGCGCTGTAGCATGGGCAGTATGGCCTTCCTGCCATAAAAATTCTGTTGTGCGTAAAAACAAACGTGTACGCATTTCCCACCTTACAACATTTGCCCACTGGTTTATCAGAAGGGGTAAATCGCGGTATGATTGAATCCATGTTTTATAGGTATTCCAAATAATTGTCTCTGATGTTGGACGCACAATGAGCTCTTCTTCAAGTTTAGCGTCAGGATCTACAATGATCCCATTCCCATCCGGATCGTTTTTCAACCTGTAATGAGTTACTACAGCACATTCTTTAGCAAAACCTTCCACATGCGCAGCTTCTTTACTCAAAAAGCTTTTTGGAATAAATAAAGGAAAATAGGCATTCTGATGTCCGGTTTCTTTAAATCTTTTATCCAGCTGATCACGCATATTTTCCCACAGGGCAAATCCATAAGGCTTAATCACCATGCATCCTCTCACAGCACTATAATCTGCCAGTCCGGCTTTTATTATCAGATCATTATACCATTGTGAATAATCCTCTTCCCTACTCGTAATTACTTTACTCATTTAAAATTCTTTTATTTAACGATGTTTTTAATTGGTTTGTTTTTTGTACCTTAATCAAAAAATTACTTCTCTTCTTAGCTATTATTTAACAACCCTTCATTCTTATAATCACTCTATTATAATAGAAGAAGCTTAAATTTACAGTGAACAAGTCGCAAAAGTAAACCTTCATTTTTAATTTCTTTTTAAACTTATAAGTCATGAAAACAAAATATTTACTTCTGGTTGGCCTTGTGGTCATTTTAGGTAGCTGTTCCACGGCTTATCGAAGCGGACAAACTCCGGATGATGTGTATTACTCACCAGTTCCGGCAACCGAAACATACGTAGTCAAACAAAATTCAAGTGACGGTGATTCATATTCTAGTCGTAACTCAGATGAGCGGGATATCAGACGTGCAATCCGAGACCCAAGATACAGAAGTACTGTAACTTTTGACGTTGGTTATGGTTACAACCCGTTTGGTTATAACCCTTATGCTTATAATCCATTCGGTTATAACACCAATGTTTATAATTCATTTGGCTACAACTCTTATGGTTACAATTCTTACGGATACAACCCGTATTCTTTTAATAATTACGGTAAAGGATTCTACGATCCATTTGGATACAACCCTTATAACAGCTATAATCCATATTATCCTAGTTACGGTTACAACCCTTATTATGGAAGCTATTATCCACCCGTAAATTATTACCCTGTTGCAGGAAAAACCAGCAACAATACAGGCCCAAGGAAATATAATCTTGGTAATTATGTTCCTTCTGGCACTCCGAGTGGGAATAAAGTTAATAACACTTTTGTCCCTAATCAATACTCAGCGCCTGTAAGATCTTTTAATAACAGGACAACTCCTGCTGCTCCCGTACAAAGGGAAAGAACCGGAGTGGGCAATGTAATTCAAAGAGTATTTACACCTTCGGAGCCAAGAACAAGTACTCCTTCTAACAGAAGAACTTTTTCAAATCCTCCAACAAGAAGTACGCAGTCTTCAAACGAAAGCAGAACAATGGAAAGACGATCCAACGATAATCCTGCACCAACAAGGTCATTTGATCCGCCAGCAAGAAGTACTCCGGCACCTACGAGGACGTTTGATCCGCCGGCTAGCAGTACCCCGCCACCAGCATCAAACAATAGCAGCGCGCCTGTTAGAACCTTTAAAAATAATTAAATTTAAAAGGGATAATATTTTATATTGTCCCTTTTTTAAACTCTTTTACCCGGAGTGATCTTTTTACTCCCTAACCGAATTATTTTCTGTATTAAAATATTTGAACCATGAAAGCATTTTCCCTATCCCTGTTTTCCTGTTTTTTTGTGGCAATCTCATTTGCCCAGGAACCGGCAGATGCATTGAGAAACTCTTACACCAATAACCCTGGTGGTACTGCCCGCAACCAGGCAATAGGCGGCGCAGGTGCATCTTTGGGAGGAGAGTTCACTTCCCTGTTTATTAATCCGGCAGGAATTGGATTTTTCAAAACCGGCGATGCAGTTCTAACACCATCCTATTCATTGATCAATGGAAAATCAGATTACCTTGGAACAAATGCTTCCTCAAGTGCGAATAAATTGAATATAAATACTTCAGGCGTATTATTTGCCTCTCCATCCAGAAGTAAAAATGTGCGGAACGTTACCGTTGGTATTGGCGTGAACCGTCAAGCTGATTTCAACGATCGTATATATTATAAGGGAACAAACAAAAAATCTTCCTACTCAGAAAAATATTTAGAAGAGTTAATTAATAATAATGTGCGCAACCCGGATTCAGCTGCTCTCTATTATCCGTATGGGTCAAGTTTAGCCGTCAATACTTATTTGGTAGATCCAACCTTTGACAACAATGGGAAAGTAGATGGTTATTTGACCAGGGCAGATGCGGCAATGGGTCTTTTACAGGAAAATACCATTAATTCTACCGGGGGCATTACAGATGTTTCGCTTGGAGTAGGCGTTAATGTAAAAGATAAATGGTACTTCGGTGGAACTCTTTCCGTTCCGTTTTTGAATTATACCAGGGATGCAACATATCGGGAATCCGATGCTTCCAACAATCCTAATAATAATTTCAATTATTTTGAATCAACCGAAAGACTTGAATCAAAAGGTGTTGGTATTGGAGGAAAGTTGGGAATTATTTATAAGCCCGTGGAATTTGTGCGACTTGGTGTTGCCGTTCACTCACCTACTTTCTTCCAGATAACTGATAATTATGTGACCATGATAACTGCCGACGTAGAAGATGGAAAAGGTGCAAGACATCAGAGCAGCACCGATCTGTCAACCACTAATTATGAGCCATTGCATTCAAAATACAATCTTTCCACTCCATGGAAATTCATAGTTAGCGGTTCCTATGTTTTTCGCGAGGTGCAGGATATAACACGCCAGAAAGGGTTTATCACCGCTGACGTAGAATATGTGGATTATACGAACCCTTCCTTTGGTGCGATTGAAAACGATATGGACACAAAAAATTACTACAAATCTCTGAACGGTGTCATTGATAATATTTATAAAAACGCTATCAATGTAAAATTGGGTGGTGAAGTGAAATTCAATACCTGGATGGTGAGATTAGGCGGAGCATATTATGGTAATCCATACAAATTTGAGAAAGCTAACCTTATGAAGGTAAGTGGTGGTCTCGGATATAGAAATAAAGGCTTCTTCGTAGACCTTACTTATGTACATTCCATCAAAAAAGACGTTAACTATCCGTATCTTTTAGATGACAGTAACCTAAACAAGGCAGCAATTCTAAAAAATAATAATGGAAATATTGTAATGAGTTTTGGAATTAAGATATAGGAGTTAGGAGTTTAAAGTTTGTAGTTTGTGGTTTGCAGTTTGCAGTTTAAAACTGAATCAAACCTAATACCTACTACCTACCACCTAATACCTACAACCTAATACCTACCACCTAATTCCCCGCATACTTTTTAAACCAGGTCATCTGCCTCTTGGCATATCGCCTGGTATTTTTTTTGATTTCTTCTACGGCAGTTTCCAGGGAATGTTTCCCTTCGATGTAATCAAATAATTCTCTATAACCAACCGTTTGCAAGGCGTTTAAATGGCGGAATGGAAACAGGGATTTCACTTCTTCCAATAAACCCTCTTCCATCATGATATCTACGCGGTGATTAATGCGTTGATAAAGCGTTTCACGCGGCAATTCAAGAAGCATATATTCCACCTCAAAATCACGTTGATTTTTTTGGTTCGACTGGAAATCAAGAATCGATTTTCCCGTAGAATTTTTTACCTCCAGTGCCCTGAGCATTCTTTGTGGATTTTGCATTTCTCCTTCGGAATAAAATTCCGGGTCATGTAATTTTAATTCCTGTTGCAACCATTCAATTCCATGTTCCTCATAGGAATTTATTATTCGCTCACGGATCTCTTTATTTGTTTCAGGCACATCATCTATTCCCTCGGCAAAAACTTTGATGTACATGCCTGTTCCACCAACCATAACAGCAACATCGTTTTCTTGAAATATTTCAGCTACAGCATTTAAGGCATAGGTCTCAAATAGTTTTACATTGATTTCCTGCCGGATGGAATGACTGTTTATAAAATAATGAGGAACACTTTCCAACTGATGCGTGGAAGGCTTTGCTACGCCGATGTTCAATTCTTTATAGCATTGCCGGCTATCGGCAGAAATAATGGATGTATTGTATTTTAAAGCGAGATCAATGGAGATATCTGTTTTACCAACAGCAGTTGGACCGCAAACAATAAGGCATCTTTTTCTATTCATATCAATTTGTTTAAGTTTATAAAGAACTCAACAAATTATTTACAATTCCTCAGAATCACCATCCATCTGGTCATCTTCTTCACCATCACCTTCCTGTTCCTCTGATTCCTCTCCCTCTTCTGTGTAATTATCCGGAAGAACAGTTGTATTCAGATCGTATTTCTCTTCAATTTCCGTGAGCTTTTCGTTGATAATTCCTTTCGTTCCGTACTGGCTAGGGGCAAAACCTTCCGAACGAAGGCAGGAAGGATACTCAACAGAAGGATTTTCTTCCTTGTTTATATTAATCAATTCAACCAGGAAAGTCCAGAGTTTATGAAAATCATAAACATAAATAAACTTTTGATTTGGATCCTTTACCTCAGAACCAATCGAAGTCTCCGTCATGATCAACGGTTCGGCCCGGTATTCCTTATCTCCATATTTTTCTACAGATATTTCCTTTCCACGTTGCAACCGGTCATTACTCCTGTAAAATGTAGCCTGATGCTTGTTGTCAAACTCAAAGGATTTCAAAATAATATGATGCAGGTCTGCAAAGTTCTGTGTATGCTTTATTGCCACATCTCTATAGACACTATCATCTTCATCCCAATAAATTCTGAATTTTAATATAGCCATAAGGCAAATTTAAGGCTTCCTTGGGGAAATAAATTTTATTAGATATAAGCACGAAGGAGTTGAGTGTCAGGTATTAGGTTTCAGGGGTCAGGCAATCCCTTTTTCCTTTGCAATCTTTTTCATGTACTCAAAAGCTTCCTCATATTTATTAGGAATTACCCCATCTAAAATCGCTTCCCGAACGGCGTTTTTAATTTCCCCCACTTCCCTGCCCGGTGGCAGCTCGAACTCCTTCATAATGATTTCTCCCGTTATGGGAGGTTGCCAATTACGTAGCTGATCTGTTTCTTCAACCTCTTTCAGGCGTTTTTCTACCAGTTCGAAATTGGCCAGGTATTTTTGCACTTTCTGCTTATTTTTTGACGTTATATCTGCTTTACAAAGCGTCATCAGGACTTCAATATCATCACCTGCATCAAATAATAATCTTCGGATAGCCGAATCCGTTATATTTTCTTTCGTAAGTCCGATTGGGCGCAAATGCATTTCTACCATTTTCTTTACAAACTTCATTTTCTCATGAAGCGGCAATTTTAATTGCGCAAATATTTTAGGAACCATGCGGCCTCCGATGACTTCATGCCCATGAAACGTCCATCCATGTCCTTCTTCGAATCTCTTGGTGGCAGGTTTGGCAATATCATGCAAAATGGCAGCCCAGCGAAGCCATAAATCATCTGTATGTGGCGCAATATTATCCAGCACCTGCAACGTATGGTAGAAATTATCTTTATGCCCCTTTCCATCAATATATTCAGCCCCGGCAAGGGCAACCATTTGAGGAAAAATAATTTTTAATAACCCACTTTCGTACAGCAAAAGAAACCCGGTGGATGGCTTCTCCGTCATCACAATTTTGTTCACCTCATCAATGATTCTTTCCCCGCTTACGATCTTAATACGATGAGCATTTCGTTTAATCGATTCAAAAGTTTCCGGATGAATGTCAAAATTTAATTTTGCGGCGAACCTGATTGCCCGCATCATTCTTAACGGATCATCAATGAAGGTTTGATCAGGAGGTAAAGGAGTTCTGACTATTTTTTGCACAATATCCTCCAGGCCGTTTAAAGGATCTACCAATGTGCCAAAATCTTCCTTATTTAAACTAATGGCCAGCGTATTTATGGTAAAATCACGCCGCATTCTATCTTCATCAAAACTTCCGGGTAACACATCCGGTTTGCGGCTATGATGCTGGTAACTTTCTTTACGCGCCCCGACAAACTCTACCTCATAACAGGTATCATCTACCGGATCTTTTATTTTTATTTGTGCTGTTCCAAAGTTTTTAAAAAAACTCACCTGTGGTTTGGGCGAAAATTTCGCCGCTGTTTTAGCCGCTAATTCTATACCGTCTCCCAGGCAAACGACATCAATATCTTTATCCGGTCGTCCTAATATTTTATCCCTTACGAAACCTCCTATCACATATACGGGAATACCTGATTCACTTGCTGCCTCCCCAATTTTTTTAAAAATAGCCGTCTCTCCCGGAGAAAATTTTATTTCCATGCCGCAAAAGTAAATATTAAAATATTAGGAGGATAAAATCGGGTTAAATGCTGCTCAATGAATACTTTGTCTTAAATGCCTTCGGCTTCGAAAGCTGCACGATGAAAAATCCTAAATCTGAACTCTAACCGGTATATTTGATCTTTTACCCCGATTGAATATCCACCCTTTAATGAAACAACTATTTCTTTTCTTTATACTATTCTTTTTCATTTCCTCTTCCACATTTGCACAAACAATTCCGCAAAGAATTATGGGAAAAGTGGTGAAAATAGTTGATGGAGACACTTTTGATCTGCTAACAACTGATTCATCTAAAATCAGAATCCGTTTAAATGGAATAGATTGCCCTGAACGCAAACAGGATTATTACCAGGTTTGCAAAGATGCACTCAGTCAATATGTTTTTGGTAGAAATGTTATACTTGTTACCCGGGGAAGAGACCGGTGGAGAAGAGTGATTGCCGATGTTTATATAAACAATGAGTCCATAAATTACAAAATGGTCAAAAATGGGTTTGCCTGGCATTTTAAAAAATATTCAAAAGATAAAAGATTAGCCGAAGCAGAAGCTGAGGCAAGAAAGAAAGAGATTGGCTTATGGAAAATGAAAGATCCGATAGCTCCATGGAATCAACGAAAACGGATTATGAAAAATGGCTAACGGAATACCTTTTATTTTTTTTCCTTTGGAATGAAAAGATAATCGCTGATTAAAATTCGTTCATGTATGAACGAAAAAGTAAATTTTAACGCTCAGATAAATCATAAACTGCGTATAATTGTGGTCATTGTGGGTAGTTCCTGAACAATTACCGGAAGTGAAAGAATACATTTTAAAATTTTGATTTGTCTTCTACAAAAAAGATGGTTTAAATCCGCCGACATACAACACTGCCACGTAATAAAACTACCTGAAAATAGATTAAAATTCACCCTAATTCATTTTCTATCACCAAAAACATGAAAACTACTTTAAAACAATCAAATTCATTGAATTATTGGTGTGTAATTTGATTTGTTTTTCGCTTAGATAAAAAATATGGAATCGACTCAAAAAGAAACAACAAAAAAGAAACGGACACTGCTTTCAAAACTACTGCGCATATTCGCCTGGATTATTGGCTCTGTTATTTTTTTAGTCATATTAATACTCCTTCTCATACAATTGCCTTCAGTTCAAAATTTTGGCCGCAAAAAAGTTGTTGCTTTTCTGGAGAGTAAATTAAAAACCAAAGTAGAAATCGGGAAACTGGATATAAAGTTTCCAACTGATGTTTCTCTTCAAAATGTATTTTTTGAAGATCAGTCTAAAGACACACTTCTTTTTGGAAAAGAACTTAGAGTAAATCTAAAAATGTTTGAACTCCTGAAGAGCAATGTTGAAATTGAAGAAATTTACCTGGATGGTATTATTGGAAAAGTAAAAAAAATCCCTCCTGATTCAGTTTTCAATTTTCAATTTATTGTAGATGCTTTTGCAAGTCAAAATAAAAAACAACCTGTTGTTCAGGATTCATCAACCCTTAAAATTGATATTGCCCGGATTGTTGTAAAAAATTCCCGAATAATTTACGATGATCCATATTCCGGGAACGATATGAAGATGAGTATTGGTCTGCTGGATGGTAAAATTGAAAAATTTGACCCGGAACATTTATTCTTTAATATTCCCTCCCTCACTTTAAATGGCATCAAGGGATACTATCATCAATTGGAACCACTGAAAAAATCTGTTGAAAAAGTTGTGGCAGAAGCAGCATCCCAGGAAGATAATTTCTTACAATTATTAAACAAATCCATAAAATTATCTGATATCGATATTGTTTTCAAAAGTGAACCGTCCAAATTATACTCTTCCTTTAAAATCGGGGATATGATCATTCACCCGGAAACCCTGGATTTAAAGAACAGCATCATAACTTTGAGAGATGCAAAATTGGACCATTCCGCCATTACCGTACAAACCCAATCGGCTGCTCCAAAAGAGATGGCAAAAGACACTGTAATTGTAGAAAAAACGCCTTCTTTCAAGATTATTGCCGGTAAATTAGCTATAAACAAAAGCAGTATTAAATATGATGACGCCTCTGCGCCCCGCGCACCATCCGGCATGGATTACTCCCATCTTAATCTGAAGGATTTCTCCTTTAATGCAACCGGTATACGGTATAATTCGGACACGATTATTGCCAATATACATTCAGGCAGCTTAAATGACACAAGTGGGTTTGTACTGAATAAATTGGAAACGAATTTTCAAATGAATCCAACAGGAGTTTCCCTGGAAGATTTATATCTGGAAACACCAGGTACCATTTTAAAAAGATCTGCCATCATTTCTTATCCTTCCATGAAGGCAATGCAGAAAAACCCAGGTGTTCTTGGATTGGATATCAACCTTGCAGGAAGCAAAATTTCCGTAAAAGACATCAATACATTTATACCTTCCTTGGCAGGCAAATTACCGGCGAATGCTACATTGTATGCAGATGCGCGCATAACAGGAAGAGTAGATAATCTGAATTTGCAAAAGGTGATCCTACGTGGATTAAATGGTACGGATATTAATGTAAATGGAATTATAAAAGGACTTCCGCAAACAGATAAAATGTTTGCAGATCTAAAAATAAATAAGTTTCAAACCTCCCGGAAAGATATCCTGGCATTGGTCCCAAAAAATACGATTCCATCTAACATCACCTTACCCCAAAATATGAATGCCTCCGGAATTTTCAGAGGCAGCATGACAAGCCTTTACACAGATCTGACCATAAACACAAGCCTTGGAGGCGCTAAAATAACGGGCTCCTTGGGCAATATCACAGACAAAAGGAGAGCTACTTACAATATGAATCTTAAAGCCAGAAATCTCCGGGTTGGAACACTTATTAAAAATCCTGAATTAGGTTCACTTACAGCAGATGTAAAAGTAAAAGGGAAAGGCTATGATCCCGAAACCGCAGACGCTTTATTTGATGCGGTGGTTTCCGAATTTACCTTAAAAGGATATAACTATAAAGACGTCGTAGCTAAAGGAAATATTTCTAATAAGAATTATGCAATCACAGCATCTGTGCAGGATCCAAACATTGATATAAATATTGATGCCCAAGGCCAATTTACTGGAAAATATCCGGGACTTAAATTAAAGGCGACCATAGATAGTATTAAAACCCTTCCCCTTCATTTAACAACAACAAAAATGCTTTACCATGGTGTAATCAACGGTGATTTTAAAACCATTGACCCGGATCACCTGGATGGAAAATTATTTGTAACTCATTCTGTTTTTGTAAACGAAGACAAACGTATAACCCTGGATTCATTATCCTTAATAGCAAAAAATAAAGCGGATACGCAAAGTCTTGCCCTATATGCAGATTTTTTAAATGCAAAGATCAATGGAAAGTATACCCTCACTCAACTGGGAGACGTCTTTCAACAAATTATTGATCCTTACTTTGCTATTTCTAACCATAAAAATGTAGCAAAGGTAGATCCATACTCCTTTTCCTTAAATGCTTCCATCGTAGAAAATCCAAACCTGATTGCTCTTGCACCTGAATTAAAACGTTTGGATCCGGTAACTATGGCTGGAAATTTTGCAAGCGACAGTGGTTGGAATATGAATATAAGATCACCGTTTGTACAATATGGCACCAATATCATTAATGATTTAAATATTAATGCAGGAACTGGAAATGATGCACTTCTTTTTAAATTGGGATTAAAAGAATATCAAAATGGTCCTTCCATGGTAATACATGCGACAGCATTAAATGGAACTATAAAGGATAATAAAATTGATTTCAAGTTGAACATTAAGGATGCAAAAGCAAAAGATCTATACGTTTTAGGAGGGAAACTATCCCAGGCATCTCCGGACAATTATACCTTTAGCTTAAATGCAGACAGCCTGCTTTTAAATTATGAAAAGTGGACCGCCGGTGCGGATAATTTTATTCAATATAAAAACAAAGATATCATTGCGCATAATTTTGTATTGAGCCAGGGCACACAACAATTGAGTATCAATAGTACTTCCCAACAAAGTAATAGTCCGCTGAAAGTAGATTTTAAGAATTTTAAAATATCCACTTTAACCAGTTTTGTTCAAACGGATACATTGATCGCCAATGGATTGTTGAATGGTGGTGCGATTGTAAAAAATATACAAACACAACCTACTTTTACCGCTGATTTAAACGTAAAAGATTTAACTGTATACGGAGATACATTAGGAACACTGACCGCGAAAGTGGATAATAATATAGCAAATACGTATAATGCAGCCATAGCTTTGGAAGGTTTTGGAAATAAAATAAACATTGATGGAAAATACAATGTAAAACCTAAAAACAGCTCCTATGATTTCCTTGTAAACATTCCTCAATTCAATATGAAATCCCTGGAAGGCTTATCGAACGGAGCCATAAAAGATGCAAGAGGATTCATTTTTGGAAAAATTGCCTTAAATGGAAGTCTGGATAACCCGAATATTGATGGAAAATTAAGTTTTGAGAATACTTCTGTGAATATTAGTATGCTCAACAATGTATTTAAAATAGATAAAGAAGCAATCGCGATTATCAACAATAAGGGAATAGAGCTGGATAAATTTTCGATTCGTGATACGGCGAATAATGCCCTGACAATAGATGGCGCTGTAAACACAACAAATTTTAGAGATTATGTTTTTAATCTTGGAATCAGGGCAAATAATTTCCAGGCCATTAATTCCACCAACAAAGACAACGATCTCTTTTATGGAAAAATGGTTTTCTCCACGCGTATGACCGTGAAAGGAACTCCCACTCACCCTATTGTTGACGGAGACCTGACAATTAATGATGCAACGGATTTTACGATAGTGCTTCCCCAGGATGAACCTGGTGTAGTAGAAAGAAAAGGCGTGGTCAGGTTTGTAGATTATAGTGCCACAAAAGAAGATTCTGTGTTTATGAGAGGAACTGCCGGTTATGATTCTTTAAATACAAGTTCGCTTGTCGGCTATGATGTTACCATGAATTTAAACATCGTCAAAGAAGCTACATTCAATGTGATCGTAGACCAGGGAAACGGGGATTTTTTAAGGTTGAAAGGAACAGGGCAGTTAACAGGCGGTATTGATGCAAGTGGAAAAATAACCTTGACCGGCTCTTATCAGATTGAAGAGGGTGGTTATAACCTGACGTTCAATTTCATCAAGCGAAAATTTGATATCCAAAAAGGCAGCAGTATTGTTTGGACAGGCGAACCGACCACCGCGAAAATTGATATAACTGCTGTTTATATAGCAAATACAGCTCCACTGGATCTCGTTCAAAGTACCGCAGTTACTGACGCCACATATAAGCAGAAATTACCCTTCAATGTAAACCTGCAATTGAATGGAGAAATAATGAAACCCCAAATTTCATTTGATATCGTACTACCAAAAGATAGAAATTATAATGTATCTAATGTGGTCGTGAGTACTGTGCAAAACAGGCTAATTCAGCTTCGGCAGGAACCGGCAGAAATGAATAAACAGGTATTTGCACTTCTTCTTTTGAACCGGTTTGTAGGCGAGAATCCTTTTGACAACAGTGCCGGCGGGTCATTGGACGCAGCCACCTTCGCCAAACAAAGTGTGAGTAAATTATTATCAGAGCAATTGAACAGTCTTGCAGAAGGATTGATTCAGGGAGTGGATATTAATTTTGACCTGGCAACCACAGAAGATTATACCACAGGTACAAAACAAGATCGTACTGATTTAAATGTAGGGGTTTCAAAAAGATTATTAGATGACCGGCTTACAGTTTCAGTAGGTACTAATTTTGAATTAGAAGGACCGCGCCAGACAAATCAATCTCAAAACAACCTGGCGGGCAACATCAATATCAATTACAAATTAAGTAAGGATGGACGCTACGCCTTACGTGCTTATCGTAAAAATGATTACACAGGGACTGTGGAAGGATATGTTGTTGAAACAGGTATTGCCTTTGTGATTTCAATAGACTATAATCAGTTCAAACAAATATTTATTTCCGCGAAACAAAGAAATAAAGCCAGGGAGATAAGAAGAAAAAATTCAGAAATAAAGAAACAGGATACAGAAAGAAAAGAAGAAGAAAAAATGATTACTACTCCTACAAAAGCAAGAGAAAATGAGCAAGAAAATGACTAAACAATCACTTATTTTCCTTTGTGCAATATTTTTATTCACTTCGTGCAATTTAACCAAATTCGTACCTGATGGGGATGCGCTGTATACCGGCGCAACGATCAAGGTAAAAGATAGTACCATCAGCCGAAAGGAAAAGAAAATAGTAAAAGAAAAAACAGAAGGCCTTCCGCGCCCAAAACCGAATTCAAAATTCCTGGGAATCCCTTTTAAGCTTGTTTTATATAATATGGGTGGTGATCCTGAAAAAGGAGGTTTTATCAGGAAGTTTTTTAGAAAAGCGGGACAACCTCCAGTACTTTTAAGCACTGTAAAATTAAATTACAATGTAGACGTACTAAGGAATTACCTGGAAAATATCGGTTATTTTCACGCAAGAGTTGAAGGAGATACCGTTGTCAAAAAAAAGAAGGGGCATGCTTATTACACCCTCACTCCCGGACACGCATATACGATCCGTGAGGTAAATTTCGAAATGGACAGTTCTTCGCTTGGAAAGGAAATTATGGCAACTAAGAAGTCTTCTATTCTGGTACCTGGAAATCATTTTAACCTCGATGTGATTAAAATTGAACGGGAGAGAATAGATGCCCGGTTAAAAGAGGAGGGTTATTACTATTTTAACCCGGAATTACTGATCCTGGATGTGGATAGCACGGTAGGGAATGACCAGGTAAATATGTATTTGAAAGTAAAAGAAAATACACCGGCAATTGCTAAAAAACCCTACGTGATCGATGAGGTTTTTATATTTCCCGATTTTAGGGTAAATACTGCTTATACAGACACAAATAAAGTAAACAGTTCTCCTTTTGGAGGATATAACATTATAGATCCACAACATAAATTTAAACCCACTTTATTTCCCAGGATCCTACGTTTCGATTCAGGAAGTGTGTATAATCGCACGGACCATAATCTTTCCTTGAGCAGGCTCATAAACCTGGACGTTTTTAAATTTGTAAAAAACCGGTTTGAAGTTTCTGAAAATAATCAAACAGACACAGGCAGGCTAAACACCTTTTATTATCTTACTCCCCTGCCCAAAAAATCCATTAAAGCAGAGATTGGTGGTAATACTAAGTCCAACAATTATGTAGGAAGTTTATTCACCCTTACTTTCCGGAATAGAAATACTTTTAGGGCGGCTGAACACCTGGATATTTATGCAAATGTGGGAAGTGAAGTTCAATATGGTGGTCAGCAGAAAGGATATAATACTTATCGTTTAGGAGGTGGTGTTAAGTTTACCATTCCGCGATTTGTTGTTCCTTTTTTTCAATTCAATACATCCAATGCGTTTGTTCCGCGAACAGTGATTGATTTAAGTTATGAAATATTGAACAGGCGAAAACTTTATACGCTCAATTCTTTTAAAGGGGAATTAGGGTATTCCTGGAAACCGAATCTGAAAATACAACACGAATTTAATCCGGTATCTCTAAATTATGTACGGGCTATTCATATCACTCAAAAGTACCGCGACAGCATCGCAACAGACCCACTCTTAAAACATGCCATTGACACGCAGTATGTCATCGGATCAAACTACAATTTCACGCTGAATCCTCTGGTAAATAATCCGCAAGGATCCGGGTTTTTCTTTAATGGATTAGCAGATGTTTCAGGAAGTGTAGCAGGGAGCCTGATCAAAGCAGGAGCAGACGGTAAAAAGACATTCCTTGGAGGAGCTTTTGCGCAATACCTTAAAACCCAAATGGATTTAAGGTATTATTGGGCACTTAATAATAAAACAAGATGGGCAAACAGAATTATTACAGGCATTGGATATCCTTATGGAAACTCCAGTCAACTTCCTTTTATAAAACAGTTTTTTATTGGTGGAAATAACAGTATACGGGCCTTCAGAAGCAGGACCTTAGGTCCGGGAAGTTATCGATCGCTTAATGCAGATTCTACAACTTTTTTGCCTGATCAATCCGGTGATATCAAACTGGAATTAAACACTGAAATGCGCTTAAAATTCAACAGTATCCTGGAAGGTGCATTTTTTGTAGACGCGGGAAATATCTGGTTGTATAATAAGGACCCGGACAGACCTGGCGCAAAATTTTCAAAGAATTTCATGAAGGAATTAGCCATTGGTACTGGTGTCGGTTTGCGTTTGGATCTAACCATATTATTGCTAAGAATAGATTTTGCCATGCCCTTGAGAAAACCCTGGTTAGCAGAAGGGAACCGTTGGGTTTTTGACCAGATAGACTTTGGAAGTAAAGATTGGAGAAGACAAAATATCATTCTTAATCTGGCCATCGGATATCCGTTCTAAATCGCATAATTTTGGTAATGAACGGATAACATCAATTTTAAAATGGAGATCAAATTTCCTTTTCAGTATTCTTAACTATACTTTTAAAGAAACGATAAATATCTTCGAAGAATAAATCATCTAAAAAAAACAGGCAGGGAACACTATTTTAATAAAATACAATCCCCTTAAAACAAATCATTATGAAGAATAAAATACTTCTTTTTGCAATTATACTTTTTTCCATTAGCTGTAATTCAAGTACAAATGAAACAGAAAAATCAGAAGAAACGGTTAGTCAGGAAGCGATCGATTCATCTGATGAAACAGGAACTGAAGAACCTGTTTTAAGTGTAACCAGTAAGCCTTCCCTCTGGACGGTAGAATATGAGGATAATACTAAATCAGAAAAATTAAAAAAGCCCGAAGATATTAAGATCGGTTCTCTTTCTGCTGCTGACCTCATTAATACACTAAATGAGACCTATACTAGTGTACAATTGAAATTTGACAAAATTTCTAATGATACCATCTTCGTAAAGATTCCTGAAAGTGAAAAACTCACCCAACAATTGGGAAGTACCGGAGCATATAATTATATGGCAGCTACGGTATTTAATTTAACTGAGCTCGACCATGTTAAATATGTAAAATTTGATTTCCAGGGCGGTGACCATGCTTCACCGGGAGTATTCACACGCGAAGATTTTAAATTATTGCGTTAGACAAAAAGCTGTCAAACCAGGTATTTATTAAAATCCACGTGTAAAAAACCCTCTGTATCGTTGACAGATATTACACATGAAAGAGTTACCTGCCAAATTTCCAGTTAAAAGAAATTCGCTGTAGAATCAGACAAAATCCTATAAATGCAGAACGTGCCGGGTACTTTTAAATATTACAGGAATGCATGTTTATTAAAACACTTTCGAGGAAAAGAAATTAACGAGAGAGGGCAATAATGAAACAAAAACTCCTAAGGCAATCAGTTTCACTTTCTTTTTGACCATTCCATAAATGATTAACCCAAGCCCTGCAAGTATTACGATAGTAGTTAAGATAAATACGACCAAATAGGAAGTTGCTCCATCCATAAGTAAAAAATTAAAATTAAATATTTTCGGTAAATTTAAAATCTGTCCGAATTTATCTGTGATTTCTTTTGAAATGCAAATTTATCAATAAAAATGATAGGACAGCAATGATGTTGTACGGACTTTTGAGAAAACGAAGGATGAATAAATCCCTTTAAAATGCAGGAAGGAAATTATATCCATATAATAAATCACACTTTCGGAATGAAAATTGAGAAAATAGTTTTATAATTAGTTCCTAAATATTAATATTATCATATGCTCAGCCAAGGTTACATCACATCGTTCCTTAAAGGAAATAAATCTATTTTATTTATTTTATTATTCAGTTTGTTCCTACTCCAGGGATGCCTGGTCGATACGCCTTCCAAACCCGGCGAGGCTAAAAAAATTGAAAGCTTCCAGGAAGAGGCAAAAACCCAAACAACAGATAAACCGACTTCTACGGGTGAAATAACCAGCTTTGTCCAAAGTGCAAAAATCGTCATACCTGCCGTAGTACATATCAAAACCATTTACAGTCGCGGCGGTCAGCAATCCGGTAATTTCTTTGACCAGTTACGGAATGCACCTCAGGACGGAGTATATGCTATGGCTTCAGGTTCGGGAGTAGTAATAAGTTCCGATGGATACATTGCAACAAATAACCACGTTATAGATGAGGCATCTTCTATAGAAGTTATTTTTCCAAACAGGGAATCCTTCAAAGCAAAATTGGTCGGCGCTGATCCTAATACCGACCTGGCACTTTTAAAAGTGGATGCAAAGGATTTGCCGTTTGTGAAATTTGGAAATTCAGATAATGCGCAAATCGGGGAATGGGTGCTGGCTGTCGGATACCCCTTATCTTTAAATTCTACCGTTACCGCCGGAATTATCAGCGCCAAAGGAAGAAGTATCGGTATCATTAACCGGGCAGAACAATCCCGTTTCTCTACTTCAGAATCATCAGGCGGCAATACAGCTATTGAGTCTTTTATTCAAACAGATGCTCCTATCAATCCTGGAAATAGTGGCGGGGCACTTGTAAATACCAATGGAGAACTTATCGGTATCAATACGGCTATTGCTTCAGAAACGGGCAGCTATGCCGGGTATGCTTTTGCTGTACCAGTAAATCTTGCAAAAAAAGTTCTGGAAGATTTAAAAACATTTGGAACGGTTAAAAGAGGCATTTTAGGTGTTTCTTTTCCGTCTCCTGCCGTGGAAGAACAATATCTCAAACAACAGGGACTTGATCCGGGGAAAGTTGTTGGCGTGTATATTATAGGCATACAAAAAGGTTCTTCAGCGGATAAAGCCGGATTGAAAGCAGGAGACATCATTCAAAGCATTGATGGCATTGCTTTGTCCTCCTCCTCAGAATTTTCAGAAAGAATTGCACGGCACCGTCCCAGTGATGCTATTTTACTCACCTATTTACGAAATGGAAAAGCAAATACTGTCACCGCGACTTTAGATGCGGAACCCAAAGCGAATGAGGAAAAAGACGGTCTTTCTCTGGATAAAATCTACGAAAAATTAGGAGCATCCTTTGAACCACTTTCACCAGCTATAAAACAACAATTTAATATCCGGTCAGGTGTTGTAGTAACAGATGTTGCTCCTGGAGGCTTTTTTGGAAAAATAGGCATTCCTCCGGGAACAATCATTGTAAACATAAATGGGAAACCAATCAATACTCCGAAGGATATTGATCAGTCGCTGCTCTCTTCACAGACAGGCATTATAAAAATAATGGCCATTGCACCGGATGGATCAAGAGTCATTTTTAGTTTCTCATTGGGGACATAGGTGTTAGGTGTCAGGTGTCAGGTGTCAGGTTTTGGGTTTTGGGTTTTAGCAATGGGTCTTACACTTTAAACAGGATTAATTTCCATTAAATTTTGAATACTAACTATAAAATAAGGCTGGCGGATTTACAAATCCGGCGGCCTTATTTATTTCTTCTGAAATTTAATTTTTTATCTTCGAAGAATTGTTTTTACTCCTTTTTTTAAATAATATTCAATGCAAAAAATACTCTTTGTTATATTCTGTCTTATCAGCGCTGCATGTGTTGCTCAAACCCAAAAAACAGATAAGCGGTTTTCGGGTCTTGATACTACGTTTGCCCGTGTTTTAAAGGAATGGAAAGCAGCCGGTTTTGCTGTAGCTGTTGTCGAAAAAGATCAGGTCGTTTATGCAAAAGGTTTTGGTTATGAGGATTACGAAAATAAAAAACCGGTTTCAACAAATACTCAATTTGCGATAGGATCTTGCACCAAAGCCTTTACGGCAGCCCTTTTGGGCATTTTAAGAAAAGATGAATTGGTTGATTTTGATAAACCTGTCAGAAATTATTTACCTGAATTAAAATTTTATACTGATGACCTGAATAATAAAGTAACTCTCCGGGACATGATGACACACCGCACCGGCTTACCCCGTCATGATTATTCCTGGTATCTCTGGCAGTCTAATTCCACAGATAGTCTTCTCAAACGTATACAATACCTGGAACCTTCGGCGGGATTACGGGAAACCTGGCAATATAATAACTGGATGTACTTTGCACAGGGAGCTGTTGCAGCAAAGCTTACGGGTAAAAGCTGGAATGAAAATATTCGTGAGAAGTTCTTTGTTCCTTTGGAAATGACCAATACCAATCTATCTCTGAAAGAGAGAATGAGTTATCCCGAAGTTTCAAAAGGATACTATTTAAAAGATGATTCCATCATAAGCAATATGGATTTCTACGACATAGATGGAATGGGTGCTGCAGGTAGCATCAACAGTACAGTACTGGATATGGCAAAATGGGTCACCATGTGGATTTATGGCGGAAAATATAAAGGGAAAGAAGTAGTTCCTGCCGCATTTATAAATGAAGCTAAAAGCTCCCAAATGGTTGTGGGCAGCGGTCTTCCGGGCAAGGACAATCCTGACCTGTTCTTTTCTAATTATGGATTTGGATGGTCAATGATTTCTTATCGCGGGCATTACCGTGTAGATCATGGTGGCAACATCGATGGCTTTAGTGCAAGTACCACTTTTTTCCCGGCGGATAGTATGGGCATTATTGTATTGACGAATCAAAACGGATCTTCTGTTCCTGGAGTAGTGCGGAATATATTGGCCGATAGAATGCTTGGTTTGAAAATGAGGGATTGGCAAACGACTTTAAAAGCTGCTTCTGATAAAACAAAAAAAGCATCGAAAGAAGGAGAAAAAGGCAGAGTCTCCAATCAGAAAAAAGGAACTCACTCTTCCCATCCTTTGAAAGATTATGAAGGCATCTATAATAACCCTGGTTATGGTAATATTGATATAAGCCTGAGGAACGATTCTCTTTTTGGAAAAGCAGGCCATTTTGATACCTGGCTTCGCCATTATCATCATGATGTTTTTGAAGCATTGATTATAGATAAAAAAGAAGGAATTGATACTTCAGTGTCCGGCATGAACTTTAATTTCAGAACGAATGAAGCCGGCAATATTGAAAGTTTATCTTCCCAGCTTGAACCATCTGTGAAGTCAATTGAATTCATAAAAAAATCTAAAATAAAAGATATCAACAAGGACAGCCTAAAAGTTTATTTGGGAAAATATGACTTAAATGGTTTGGAATTAAAGGTCTTTTTTAAAGGAGACAGCACCTTGACTCTTTTCGCTCCCGGCCAGCCGGAATATGAATTACAATTAGTAGAAAAAGATTTGTTTGGTATAAAGATCCTTGCAGGTTTTACGATAAAATTTCTTCGCGATGAGAATAATGAAATCAACGGATTACTTTCTCAACAGCCAAACGGAACGTTTAAGGCAACGAAGAAATAAGTTGAATACTACGCGTTGAAAGCTACACGTTGAATGAAGCACGTCGAATACTGCCTGGTGTGTTTTTAACGGCTTTAGCCATTCAACTACTTTCAACAGCTTTAGCTATTCAACAGCTTCAGCCATTCAACTACTTTCAACAGCTTTAGCTATTCAACGGCTTCAGCCATTCAACTACTTTCAACAGCTTTAGCTATTCAACAGCTTCAGCCATTCAACTACTTTCAACACCTTTAGCTATTCAACAGCTTCAGCCATTCAACTACTTTCAACAGCTTTAGCTATTCAACGGCTTTAGCCATTCACCTGCCCACCACTACGGCATTCCCACAGTTTCCTTTATCCCGGTAAAGAGTGTTTTCCAAACCAGGTTAAAAAATGACTTGTAATCATTCCGTTCGTATGTAGGATTTACTTCCCGCAGGGTTCCATTAATAGGATTATCATTTTTTACAATCACATTCGCCATGAGACTTACCAGTCCGCGTTTTTTAATATCATTGGTATTCTTATCCCTTTTTAAAATATCCACTTTCAGGCCATTATATTTCATCGCAACCATTCCTTTAGCACTTTTGTCATTCCCTTTAAAATTAAAATCAAGAGAAGTAATTTGCCCTGATTTTATCTTGATCAAAGCCATAGGAATCGTTACTTTATTCAGAATATCCGCATTAAATTCACCCGTATGCCCATTTGCACGGAAATTACCTTCCTTGTTGTTTAGGATGAAAATAAAATTTCCCTTGATGGGAATTTGCTTTAAAATATTGGATTGAAATGCAATGTTCAATTCATTATTTTCTCTTATTGCTTCCGGCAGATTCGTTACGTTAGAAATAGTGATAGTAGAATTTGAAAATGCAATAATCCCGGTACTATCCGTGTTTTCCTGCCTTTCTTTATATTCGATTTCGGCATTATTAAGCGTCATCTTTTTAATATTGATATTCATATCCAGCTTCCCTAATAATTGAGAAGGATAATTCCCAACCTTACTTTTCTTCTCCAAAGGCTTCGTCAGGTCACGATATATTTTGGCGTTTGTGCTTCCTATATCCAGGTTAGAAGCAATTAGTTTTCTATCCAATACGTCATTCATGACAATATTACTAAACACAAGATTCTTCATGGTCAGATCATACCTGTCAGCCTGGAACTTTTCCGCTGCGGCAAATGCCTTCTCCCCTTTATAAGGAACAATTTGAAAAGAATTGATCCGGAATGATTTCCGAAGGGAATTTACCTCTAAACCCCTCAAAGAAAAATCAAAATGGTTATCATTGGATTTTAAATCCATACTGCTTAACCCAATGGCAACTTCCTTACTATATTCCAGCGGTTTCTTTCTTAGCTTACCAATCTTATCGGCCTGTACATCATTTATTTTTATAGAAATATTTCCAAGAACGACACTGCTTTTTCTTGCAGGAATAAAATGCACCTTTGGAAATCCGATGTGCTTTAAATTAATGCTATAAACATTCATAAAACCCGTACTGTCATTTGTCGGTTTATTTTTTGCACTTGCAACGTCTATATTAATTTTTGGCGGCTGAAAAAATTCAATATCCTCACAAGAAATAGTATCCAAAATGATATTCTTTTTCTTAACCACCTCATTCGAATTGATCCCACTTAGCGATAACATTTTTGCTTTTAGAAGAATGAATCCGCCGGACGAGTCATCGTCAAACCGATTCAATTCAATTTCTTTAAAAAGCAACGACCGGTGCATTCCCGAAAAGTTGATGTCTTTTACCAGCAAATCTTTTCTTTCATTATTATAGGTCACAAAAGAATCTGCAACAAAAGCCGCCTGTTTACTAAACAAAACCCTGTCAGACGCTTCATTATGAGTACTATCAATAAGTAAATCCTCTATCTTTATTTTTGCATTGAAAAGGGCAAAGTTCTTATTTTTTGTATAGAAATCTTTACTCAAAACATTCACTTCATTTATAAAAACATACCGGGCTTTAATAAAGTTTAATTTCCCGAGTATATCTTCATATATAGAAGTTGCTTCTTTTTCTATTTTGGTTTGCTTATTAAAAGGTTTCAGTGTATACAATATTACTTCCGGCTGATCGATCACAAGTGAATCCCCGATAAGGTTTTCACCTGACAAAGCACTGAGCGTTTTAACCCCGTTTACCCGTATAGAGTTAATTTTAACCTCCAATACCACAGAAGGGATTTCATCATATGTCATTGTTTTTAGGCGGGCAGTATCCGGCGTTATACGAATATTCTTAAGGAAGGCATCCCCTAAAACCTCATCAAAATAAAGGGAATCGTAACTTATGGAATACAGTTTGTCTGTTTGTTTTGCAACGGCAGATGTTATCTCACTATCTACGAAAGGATATTTGTATTTTTGCCACAAGAAGAAACCTACACCTATTAGCAATAAAAAAACTACATAAATGATGATGAACTTCCTTGATTTAAGTTCAGTCTTATTTGGTACACGCATAGAATTAGGGAATGCAAAAGAAGTTCCAAATTTTACAGGGAAATCTCTTTCACTCTTTTCGTTTTGAGGGTTTTTAATAGGAAAATAAAAAACAGACTATTTTTTAAAGCATTGTTTATTTTAAACGTCGTTTATTATAACCTCATTCCGTAATAAAAATAAGTTTTAGTTTTGACACTAATCGAAAAACTATGGATATAGAATCAAATAAGAATGAAGACGCTAATAAATTGGCCTGGACCGATATTCGAAAGATTGCGGATGTGTTGGAAGAAGGAGGAGGAAAAAAAGCCATCCAAAAACAGAAGGACCGAAATAAACTTACTGCAAGGGAGCGAATAGATTACCTCATAGATAAGAACAAACCGTTTATAGAGATGGGCATATTTGCCGGTTACGGCATGTATAAAGAATATGGAGGCTGCCCGGCAGGTGGCACAGTGGCAGGCCTTGGTTATGTAAGTGGAAAACAATGCGTCATTGTGGCTAATGACCAAACAGTAAAAGCAGGTGCCTGGTTTCCAATAACCGGCAAAAAAAATCTCCGGTTGCAGGAGATGTCCATGGAGAATAAACTTCCGATCATTTACCTGGTGGATAGTGCCGGCGTATTTCTGCCGATGCAGGATGAAATATTCCCCGACAAAGAACATTTTGGACGGATTTTTAGAAATAATGCGAAGATGAGCGCGATGGGAATTACCCAAATCGCAGCCGTTATGGGCCCATGCGTAGCAGGTGGAGCTTATTTACCCATTATGAGCGATGAAACCTTAATGGTGGAAGGAGAAGGACATGGATCTATTTTCCTGGCCGGACCTTACCTCGTAAAGGCTGCTATCGGCGAAATAACTGATAATGAAACCTTAGGTGGAGCAAACACCCACACGGCGATTAGTGGAATAGCAGATTACAAATTTAAAACGGAAGAAGAATGTCTTGATACTATAAAAAGCATAGTATCCAAAATAGGTAATTTTCCAAAAGCAGGTTTTAACCGCGCCGAATCCAAAGCACCGGCAAGAGACCCTCAAAAGATTTATGATATTTTTCCTGCGGGAAATGCGAAACCGTACGACATGCTGGAGATCATCGAAAGTATTGTTGATGAAGGCTCTGTGGATGAATTCAAAAAAGAATACGGCAGAACCATTATTTGCGCTTATGCGAGAGTGGATGGATGGGCTGTTGGTATCGTGGCAAATCAGCGTTTGAACATTAAAAATAAAAAAGGGGAAATGCAGATGGGTGGGGTTATTTACAATGACAGCGCTGATAAGGCAGCCCGCTTTATCATGAATTGCAATCAAAAAAGAATTCCGTTGGTTTTCTTCCAGGATATTACCGGTTTTATGGTGGGAACACGAAGTGAACATAGCGGTATTATTAAGGATGGGGCTAAAATGGTCAATGCAGTTGCTAATTCAGTGGTACCTAAGATCACTTTTATCTTTGGAAATTCTTATGGCGCGGGCAATTACGCCATGTGTGGAAAAGCTTATGATCCGCGTTTTATTTATGCGTGGCCTACAGCAAAGATCGCCGTGATGGGTGGAGAACAGGCAGCGAAAACATTATTACAAATAGAAGTCGCGTCTCTAAAAGCAAAAGGAGAAACCATCGATCCGGAAAAAGAAAAAAGTATGTTAAAGGCTATGATGGATAAGTATTCCTCTCAGACTACTGCAATTTATGCAGCCTCACGACTATGGGTAGATGCGATCATTGATCCCGGTACTACCCGCGGGCTTATTTCAGAATCTATCTCCGCGGCTGATCATAATCCCGATATCGCAGAATTTAAAACAGGGGTTTTCCAGGTCTAATATTATCTCAAGTATTTTTCTTTTATGCAGAATCAGGGTATTAAAATTTATACAGACGGGGCTGCCAGGGGCAATCCCGGTCGTGGTGGCTATGGAGCGGTGTTGATATGGGGAAATGTAAAGAAAGAACTCTCCCAGGGATACACACACACGACGAATAACCGGATGGAATTAATGGCCGTGATAGCGGCTTTGGAAGCGTTGAAAAAAACGGATCTGCAAATAGATATTTATTCCGATAGCAAATATGTGGTGCAAGCTGTGATGGATGGATGGCTGAAAAATTGGATCAGAACCGATTTTAAAGGAGGTAAAAAAAATAAAGATTTATGGTATAGATACCACGATCTTTCTAAAAACCATAAGATCCGTTTTCATTGGGTAAAAGGCCATGCATCAAATATCATGAACAACCGATGCGATGAACTTGCCACCGAAGCGGCTGATAGCGGCAACCTGATTGAGGACCATGGTTTTGAAAGAACGGCTTGAGAAATAAATAGAGGGATCTGATTTCTTCTATACAACTAATTTTTTTAAACACGAATTTTAGGCACGAATTGCACGAATTGAAAACAGTATTTCAAAAGTTGTTGTTAGCGAAACATCGGCGCGCCTATAGAGGAACTACTATACAAAAAGAGTTTTTACTACATTAGTAAGTTATAGGAGATTATTATTTCTTACTTTTGCCAAAAGATTTAAAAATGAAGATTTCCAAACAACTTATAGGCAGTTTTGTATTATTAATCGTTATTGCCTCATTATATAGAATTATGCCCGGCCGTCCTTATGGTTTTGCTCCGCAAATAGCTATGGCCATTTTTGGTGGTGCTGTTATTCAAGATAAAAAATTCGCTTTTTTATTGCCTTTATTATCTCTTTTCATCTCCGATGCATTGTATGAATTACTATACATCAATGGGATAGGAAATATTTCGGGATTTTATAGCGGTCAAATAACTAATTACCTGATATTTGGCGGTTTAACTGTTTTTGGATTTTTCATTAAGAATCTTAACCTGAAAAAGATTGCCATTGCTTCTGTTGCCGCGCCTACAGTTTATTTTGTCATCTCTAATTTTTTGGTTTGGCTAAGCCCAATGGGTGGATTAATGAGGCCTAAAACTTTTAGCGGATTAATGATGACTTTTGGAGATGGATTACCTTTCTACCCATGGAGCCTTGCTTCTACTGTTGTTTTCTCCGCTCTGTTCTTTGGCAGCTATTTCCTGATGACCAAACAGGACCCAACAGAGAATTTTGCAACTGAAAAAATTAAATAAGATACTGTGTGAATTGACATTCAGAAACACATTTAAATAACAAACCGGTAAAGAAGGAAATATATTCCCGAATTACCGGTTTTCTTTTATACCTAAATCATTTCCTTATGGCTCGTCATATTAAAACCGGAGAGTTGGGAGAACAGTTAGCTATGGAGTATTTTTTGAAAAAAGGCTTCACGATCCTTCATCAAAACTGGCGGCACAGTCATTGGGAAGTAGATATTATTGCCAGTCAAAATGAAGTACTTCACTTCATAGAAGTAAAGACGAGGAGGACAAAAACCTTTGGGCATCCGGAAGAAGACGTATCCAAAAAGAAGATTTTAAATCTTATCAATGCCTCAGAGGAATTTCTTCATCTTCATCCACAATGGGTAAGAATTCAATTTGATATTCTGTCTATTAATTTATTAAATAATGCAGAGCCGGAATATTTTTTAATAGAGGATGTTTATGTATAGGTGTCAGGTGTCAGGTGTGAGGTGTGAGGTGTTAGTGTCAAAGTTCTGATTTGTAGGAATTCGCGGAATTCGAGCCTAAAATTCCTGTTTAAAAATTAAAATGCCAAAGGCATTCAATATAAAATGCCGGTTTAATTCTATATCAGTTATTACCATATAAAAAATGAATTTTTAATTACGCCCTGGTGGATAGTTTCTTATCTCCTGCCGTCTTAATCTTAAGCATAGCCGGTGTTTTAAACGGCTTGTCCACATCATCATCAATTGATGCTGGAAAAGAGTGTGGTTGTTCAATGATCAAATTTAAACAGAAAGAAAATAAGTGCCTGATCGAATAAAGGGAATCATTTCATGTTTACTTTACATATTTATACAATAAAAAATGCCTCAATTAAGAGGCATTTTTTATTGTATTGTAAACTCCGGTTATTTATACCGAATGTAAATGTCATAAATCCAAAATACTTTCTATACCGGCATAATTCCATCTAATATTTACGTGCTGTTCTTCAGTCTATTTTATAAATAAAATTGGTTTATTTATTGCTCATCCTATTCAGATCATCTGACTGATCTAATTTCTGATCAATTTCACTTTGAGAACGTTTTATTTTTAAATGATTGGATACATCTTTCACGCCGGCGATTCTTTCTGCGCAATCTTCTGCACGACGTTTGGTTTGCTTATCATCTACCGTTCCTGATAAGGTCACCTCTCCCTCACTTACGCTTACTTCAATATCAGAGGCATCTACAAAAGAATCATGATACAATCTTTCCTCGACGTACCCTTTTATTTTCTCATCTGAATGTGTATATCCTTTCGGCCCTTTTCCATGATGCGGTCCATTTCCTTGATCCATTTCGCGGCGCCGGTTAGCTTCCTCATCACCAAACCAGGAGGAGACCTCATCAGTAGTTTTATCCCACCAATCACGATCTTCGTTCCAATCGCTGTTTCTACCGGAGCCATAACGGTTCTGACCGGAATTATAACCTTGGCCTCTTCCATAGGTTCTGCCATGAATATTTGGATTTCCATAACGTGGACCTCTTTCGTAATTTTCAGTATTAGAGGAGCGCTCTTCATTATTTCTATAGCTGCTGCCCCTATTTAGATTTTTATCGTCAAAATATTCATTACGTCTCTCATTACCTCTGTATTCTTGTTGATGCCGGCTTCGATTATCATCCTCATCGGATCCGCTTCCGAAATATCCTCCGTAATTCCCGGTTCCGTAATATCTGGAACCATGGCCATCATCTACATGACCATAGTTTGCACTTCCTTGTGAAGTATCTCCAAGGCCAAAATTTTCACCGTGAGAACCCTCTCCTTCATTCCAATTCTCCTGGTGCATTGGAGTATTTCTTCCTCGTCTTTTTACTCCTTCTCTTTTATTATCCCTGTAATCATCAAGACCTCTATCATCGTTCCATTTGTTTCCATAATTTCTATATACTGGCATGGTGTAAAATTTTTAATAGGTAATTAATTACTTATAAAGTGAAAAAAGCATGCCATTCCCGAGAATTGTATTGATTGTATGTATTTCGTAAAATCAAATGGAAGTTCTCCTATACTTTGTAGGAAAAATTACCCAAAGTAATAACATCTTAATTTTTATAACAGACCAAAAGCCTTATCGGAAATCTTAAAAGGTTTTATGCCAACAGAAAATTGATTATATTATTCTATTTAAAGTCGGTATAATTTGTTTAGAAATTCCTTTAAAACAAAAAGTCAGGAAATGACTCCTGACTTTTGTTTAATACATAAAATCATATTTTTTTCACCCTATACCGGCACCTATTTCAACCCATATTTTTTCTCATATCTCTCTGCCAATTGTGTTTGATGATTTGTAAGATCCAGTTTTCTCCCTTGAATAAAAGCAAGATCTACGACACTGTTTTCCATATCCAGGATATCGCCTGTACTTACAATTATATTTGCGTCTTTCCCTTCTTCGATTGTTCCGGTGATTTTATCAATTCCAAAAATCTTTGCCGGATTGGAGGTAATAGAACTTAAAGCTTCTTCTTTTGAAAGACCATAAGCTGCGGCAGTTCCCGCATTGAACATCAGGTTACGGCCCCGTGTGGTACGATCTACGTCAGACAAAGCGAACAATACTCCTGCCTTCTGAAGCATAGCCGGCGTTTTAAATGGCTGGTCTACATCATCATCGTTTGATGCTGGTAAAGAGTGCGGTTGTCCAAGGATGACAGCAATATTGTTTTCCTTTAGTAATGGGGCAATTTGCCAGCTATCTGCTCCTCCAACAATAACCACATCAAAACCAAATTCCTTTACAAAATCAATCGCCAGCAACATTTCTTTTACTCCATCACAATGAACAAATAGCTTTTTAGATTTATCAAATAAACCTTTGGTCGCCTCATAGTTCAGGTTTGTTTCTTTATGTACTACTTCCGCATTGTAGGCCTTTGCAGCTTTAAAGAAAGATTTTACTTTATTAATATTATCCATAGCCGCTTTTACAGGTGATACCTGAGGACCGACAGCATCAGCAAAGAATCTTGACCTGCGAGGTCTTAATGAAGGCATGTTGTAATGCATTTGCCCATCCATTTTATAAGCAGCATCTTCCCAATTCCAGGCGTCTAATTGCACCACTGTAGATGTGCCGGATATTAATTGGGAAGAACCTCCTTCACTTTGGGGAACCACATTCGCAAATAAAATCCCGTTAGAACGCAGTACATTAATAACCTTTGAATCTGTATTATAGGCTACGATAGATCTAACAGAAGGATTAAGGTCTCCCAGTTCCTCATAATCATCATACCCCGGAGCACCGCTACCTGATTCAGTAAGGCCAAGGTTTGTAAGTGGGCTGATCAGTCCGGGATAAACATGTTTTCCTTTAAGATCGATCACTTGCGCTCCGGAGGGAACACTGATACCTGTGCCTACTTTTTCTATTTTTTCCTTATTGATAAGAATACTGCCGTTTGCAATAACGTTTCCATTACCTGTATGTATGGTGCCATTTGTTAGTAAGATCATTCCTTTACTTGCCGGTGCAGGATAAATAGTTGGTTGGGCAACTGCAAAACAGCTAAATAATAATAAAGCTGTCAGAAAATTAATTTTTTTATTCATTTTATATAATTTGAAAATGATTTAATACGGAATTATTTAGAAGAGTTACTTAAGTACTCCAGAATATTGTGATCAATATGGCCTTCATCTTCACCGCTCTCACAATGATGTGTGAAATCCTCAGCCGGCATTGGTCTTGCCATAGAAGCGCCACTTCTTTTTTCACCACTAAGTTTTTGGATCAACCTGTTCCGCTCTTTTTGTGCCTCTTCTCTTAATTTCAGGTCATGTGCACGATCGAAATAAACGATTCCGTCTACAAGTGTATTTTGCGCAACTGCATAAATGCTTAAGGGATTATTGTTCCACAAAACGAGGTCAGCATCTTTTCCTACCTTAATACTTCCTACCCTGTTCTGTACATGCAACATGGTTGCAGGATTTATCGTCACCATTTTCAAGGCTTCTTCTTCTGATAAACCAAACTTAATGCTTTTGGCAGCTTCCTGGTTCAGGCGGCGAGCCATCTCTGCATCATCTGAATTGATCGCTGTATTCAAACCTACTTTATGCATGATACTGGCATTTTGAGCAATAGCATCTGCTACTTCCAGTTTGTAGGCAAACCAATCACTAAATGTAGATGCATTTGCTCCATGTTTCTTCATTTTATCAGCTACCTTATATCCTTCCAAAATATGTGTAAACGTATTAAAACGGAAATTAAATTTCTCCGCCACACGCATAGCGGAAGTAATTTCACTTTGTACATAAGAGTGGCAGGTAATGAATCGTTTGCCATTCATAATTTCTACCAGTGCATCCAGTTCAAGATCTCTTCTTACCGGCAACATTTTACTGTTTTTAGGACGGCTTTCATAAGCCTTCATATCTCTCTCATAATTGGCCGCCCGGGTAAAGGCATCCATTAAAACTTCTTCCACCCCCATTCTTGTATTCGGGAAGCGGTTGTTGTTCCGTGATGTGGTTCTTTTCACGTTTTCGCCCAAAGCAAATTTGATAAACGGTGCTGCACCTTCAAATTTGATTTCCTGATCATTTCCACCCCACCGTAATTTTATTAATTGAGATTGGCCGCCAATTGTATTGGCACTACCATGTAAAATTTGAGATGAAGTAACACCACCGCTCAACTGGCGGTAGATATTGATATCTTCCGGATTCATATTATCTCCAATTCTCACTTCTGAAGTGACAGACTGCCCTCCTTCGTTAATGGAAAATACAGCAATATGTGAGTGCTCATCAATGATTCCAGGTGTCAGGTGTTTCCCTGTTCCATCGATCACCATAGCTGATCCTGCGGCTAAATTTTTTCCTACAGAAACGATCTTGCCATTCTTTACAAGTACATCTGTATTTTGCAAAATGCCTTCTTTTTCACTTGTCCAAACAGTTGCATTTTTAATTAGGATATCTTTCTGAACAGGTTTGGTTTCCCAACCATAGGCTCCAAACGGATAAGTTACTATTCCCTCAATTTTGGATACTTTTTTACTGGAATCTTCTTTTTCTTTTACCGGATTTTCCTTAAGAAGGGTTGCTGTCCAATAAAGCATATTTCCGGAAGTATCCACTCCGTTACCATTCCACACATTTCCATTACTTACTCCACTCAACCGGATCGTTGGTCCGGCAACGGGTGCAGAAGGCATGGTGCGGGAAGCTGTAGCGCGCTGCAATCCTTCACGGCGCTGATCAGCAGGCATTTGATCATCTCCTGTTTTAGCGATAGAATCTCTTTTTACAACCGGAATTTGGAGCTGCAAAGAATCTCCTGTAACAATATCCTTTTTTGCCGAAGTTGTTCTCTTTGGGGGTGCTACCGGAGAAAAATTAATCGCGACCATTTTCCCATCATAAGAAAATTTTGTCGCTAAAGAATCCTTACCAATTATAGTGGCCTGGTTTGAAGATTTTACATCAAGTGTATAATTTGTTTTTGCCCCGTTTTGCGCATTCATGACTAAATTATAGGTAGCAGCTACCGGGCTCCACGCATCTTCCTTTACAGCATACTTTTCGCCCTGGATCCAGTTCTGAAGTACAACTGCTTTTTCATCAAATACCGGTTTAGAAGTAATGATAAAGTTTGCCAGCTTACCTGCTTCCAGACTACCAACCATGTCGTAGGCATTTAATAATTCAGCAGGATTTTTAGTAAGTGCTAATAATGCTCCCTTCTCTGAGAGCCCTTCCTGTATAGCCTTACGCAGGTTTGCCCAGAATGTTTTACTATCTTTCAAACCATCGGCTGTAAGTGTAAATTTAATTTTTGCTTTTTCAAACGCAGCGGGATTTCCCGGCGCCATTTCCCAATGCTTCATATCTGAAAGAGCTACATAACGTGCATCATTTGGATCATCCACATCCATTCCTTGCGGGAAGTTCAACGGAACGATAAAGGG
>JBBSUB010000017.1:0-32928 GCA_038235345.1 Chitinophagales bacterium | reverse complement strand
TAAAAAAATGGGAACACTGATTTTGAGCAATAATTGCACAAATTGAAAAATGTGTTTGCAAGATATTTATGCACGGATTTTATGTGTTATTAACACGAATGATACCCTACAGGGTTTAGGGAGGAAAGAGATATGGAAATGTGATTTATACCTATGAATTTCATAAATTCAAATCGCGGTTTTTCAACCTGACACCTACTACCCACAATACCTACAACCTACTTGATGAAATTAACCTCAAAATTGTTATTCTCCCAGTCCATGCCTTTTTCCCAGTAGAAGGTAAAGATTATTTTTTCAGAATACTTATTTTTTGAAGGGATGTCTGCAAGGTAAATACCCAGACCGGTGTTCCTTGTTTTCGTTTGTTGGTAAGTTTGCCAATTGTCATCTGTCCATTTTATGAGGGCACTTTCCATAACTTCTATGCGTAAGATCTTTTGATTTGATATCGATTTTATTTGGTTCGAAAATCTCCACACTGAAAACGGGGATCTTGTGTTGTGTGTGATATATCGTTCCCGTGTGTAATATGGAATATCTGAAATTTCTTTGTTTTTGATAGAACTACATAATTTTAAATATTCTGCATGAGCCCATGTAAGAGGCATGGCAGAACCGGATGGTCTTCCAAAAAACAAACCTTTTCGGGGTATATCTTCCTGATCCCATATTTGTTCCGGAAGCAAATAATTTTCAGCAAATCCCTCCATTGTTTTTAATAATGAAATCGCTTTTTTGACATTACCGGCAGCAATTTCATAATGCGCTCTTTCACCGGTTAACAGTGGCCAGGGCCTGCCAATTCCTTTGTAGGTATATGCATTCCCATTTTCATCTTCCCCATATCCATCATTTGTATACCGATACCAGCAGGGACCAGATGGGGTTTCTATTTTTAATTTTGAATCAATAACCTTTAGTGTGTTTAAAATGCGGGGATCATCTGCCGCCCGTAATCCAAATCTTACAAGAGCAAGCGCATCCACAGAAATGACTTCGCCGATCGGCATTTTTCCATCGTCACCCTCGTGGTTTTTAAGATTGATGGTGCGATCTTTTACTTCATTGGCCGTCAGATCATAGGGATTTATCCGCATATAATAGCCATCCACATTCAGTTCTCTGCTTGTAAAAGTATCTGATACATACAGCCACTTCTCAATATTTTCATTCCAGAAATCAGCTACTTCCCGGCAGTAAACAGCCAGTTCTTTTTCTTCATGAATCTCTGCCAGATTAGCCCCGCCAAGAAGTGCGGCTATTTGCGCAGCAAGGGTGAAAGGCGTAAATCCTGCCTCCTCTTCCCATCTATCCTGTGGAGTAAACGGACCGTTTGTGACCAGGTATGCGAGCGCTTTTTTGATAATAGGCCAATATCTTTTGCATCTTGAAACAGTCAGAAATTCTTTTTGGAAGGAGGTGTGCACCATTAATATGGGCAATGCTACTTCATCCATTTGAATGCCCTTCCAAAAAGGCACCCCTTCCAACCAGGTATTCTGACTCCATCTGCCATCTTCTTCCTGTGCAGCCATCAAATAATTGAGTATCCGGAGAACGTCGTCTTTAGCCCCTAATTCAAGAAATCCTCCGGAGCTTAACACCAGATCCCTTGGCCATACTAAATGATATCCGCCTAATTCCCCATCTCCTTTTGTCTGACCCCAGGGTATAGACAGACTGGCTATGATACCACCCGGGAATTTCTTGGATTCATGCATTTTTAAAATTGCTGCGCTTGTCCTGAAATTTCTACCAACTGTATTCCTGTCTGATTTTATATTTCTTAGAAGTCTTTGCCATTTTTCCCATTCGTAGATGTATTTTTTTTGTGCAATATTGAATCCATCAAGCAGACTTGCCCATGCTTTATTGCCCGCTTCTTCCGGTGTTCTCCCAAAACTGATGGCCAGTGTAAACGTGTTACTTTTCGATAGATCAATCTGACCAATCATCGCAATGTTCCCATCACTTGCTTTTTGATATTCCCAGGTCATTTGTTTGTGCTGTTTCAAATCGGTATACCCATCTGAAGTACCCACATAACCCACAGAACATTTTATAAAATCAGTGGAACAGACAAGGGCCATCGTAATATCATGTCTTTGAGCAAATAGCATGGGCACTCCTTTGTATTTTCCTTTCCAGCCATTATTTTCCGCTCCCTGGTTATGGATGTGCGGAGCAATTAAAGCGTATAATTGATAGGTGTTTCCGGAGCTTTGTTCACTTTGTGTAAAAGTTATTTTCTGCAAAAGAGTATCTCTGATTGGATCTGTAACAATTTCCTTTTCTATTACATAGTTTTTTTTATGGCAGGTATTAATGATTTTAAAGGCAGGTACGCCTTCTTTCATCCAGGTTGTTTGATGATCTGTATGTCTTTTCTCTTCTGAAAAGAAATCCTTCCCGTCGGAAACGATAAATTCCATATCTCTTATACATGCGATGTCTTCCCTGGGATAAAAAACTTCATTTACGATACCATGACTTAAAGTGAAAGCGACCTCAGAAGCGGCGTTGATTGATTTACCTATACCGGATTTTGAACTGGAGGTCCATTTGGATGGATTGCCGGGTGCCCCCGGAGCATTTGTTATATTGTCTGCCATTTGTAAATCATTTTATTTAATTTTTCCTCTCTTCTTTCTGACAGTTGGGTAAAACTTATTTCGTCGATTCCTTGTTGATCGCATCAAAAACAAGGCCTGCAACTGCTATATAAACTGCATGATGCAAGGCATCGATGGCGATCTTTTTCCTACTCCATTCCTGTACAGGTGGACTAACCTCAAAATCCGGTTGAATCGTTAAAGCCGTATAAAAGATCGCTCCAAAATGAATAGCTGCAGCAGGCAGTTTCGAAATGCCTGTGAGGGATATTAATCCCAGGGGTACTCCCCACAGTGTTCCATAGGTCCAGTGTACTTCCCTGGATAATTTTTCTCTTTGCTCACGCTCTGATGCTTCTATGCCTAATGCTTTGCAGGCTGCATCCGCGGGAGCAAAACTGAGATCTTTTCGATTTATTTTATTTTCTAACCATTGCGATAGGGTAATTGCTGCGGTGCCGGCTAATCCTGCAATTAATCCTCTTCCAATTGCGCTCCCTATTTTTCCGGTGGTTTTTTCCACACTTTGTATTGTTTTCATATTTTTTATTTTTAAGGGAAAGCCATTAAACCAGCAGATTTGTTCACCTGTTTTTTATGGATATTTTATTTTTATTCTCCAAAATCATAAGGAGGAAATCAGGTATTAAGCTGTGTTTATTCACAGACTACTTCAAGCATTTTGGTAGCTGAGTTATAGAAACTCCTGCCGGGCTTTTTATTAAATAAATTGATCCGCCTGATTATTTCTTTCTCCTCACTTCTATTTCACCATTTTTGGCCCTTACCTCAAATTGTGGTTGTGGTTCGGAAGCCGGACCATCGATCACTCTTCCATCCTCCAGTGAAAATACCGAACCGTGCCAGGGACATTTTACGGTATTATTTTCTAATAATTCTCCTTCATCCAATGGACCTCCCAAATGAGAGCAGGTGTTTGCAATTGCGTAAAGTTTTCCATTTTTTCTTGCTATTAAAACCGGGATCTCATTCGCATTGACCCGCTTCATAGAATTTTCCGGTAAATCGTTTGCAGAAAATACAGCAATAAATTGCTCCGGATATTCAGCCGAAGTTGCTGTATGATCTACACCTACTTGTTCCCCAAATACGAGATGTCCGCCAAGATAGGCGGCGAGTGTTGTAAGGCCATAACCTGCCATGGATAGTGCAATGGCTGTTCCCCGGGATTTTTTATTCCGTCGCAGTATCAAAGAACTGGTATATAAGGTGGTGGCGGTAAGATTTAGAATGCCATGCATTAAACCAATTTTCTGTTTTTTTTCTGAAGTGCCGGTCCAGTCCGTCAACCCGGTTATTGCTGCACCAACAGCCCCAACCAATCCAATCGCGACTGCGGCATCTGCACCATTTTTATATTTTTCACTTCCGGCAAGCTCACATGCATCCAATGCAGCCGCAGCCGTCCATGCGCCAATAGGTATATCCGTCATTGCCGGGTGCAGCGGATGCCCCAGCCATGTTCCATGAAAGAAATTTTTAAGCCTCCTGCCTGCTTCGCCTGCTGCTTCATAGGCATTGAGAACAGCCGGTTGAACAATTTTAGCAGTTTTATCCAGCCACTTTTGTTGTTCGATAAGATTGATTACAGATTTTTGAATCATGAGTTAATAATTTTAAAATGACGACACCTTTTCAAAATTGCACTCTAATGAAAAGAGTCTATAATGGGAAAAAAGGTACAAAAAGCTTTCCAAGTAATGACAGGTGTCAGGTATCATGTGTCCGGTATCAGGTATCAGGTATCAGGTGTCAGGTGTCAGGTATCAGGTATCAGGTGTCAGGTTGTAGAAAAACAGGAAGTGCTTTATTGGATTTGCAAATAAGGATCATCCCAAAATCCTTTCGTTTTATATCCGGTTCGATTTTCTTTATCGTAGATAGTTTCTATATTAGGAGAAGGATGAAGAGAAATATCTACATTCTATCAGGATGAGAGTAGGAAATATATTGATGCGGCATGCGCCCATTTAGCGATTAAGGACTATGTGACGGTTTCTGCTTTTAGCGGGTATATTAGGATTAAATATTCTCAGCCCGACTATAGATCTTTCCCTGCCAGTATAATTTGCGGTCAGGATTAGAAATAACCAGGTCATTTAATAAACTTCATTTGGAACTAAAGAAAGTAAGTATGGCTTAAGAAATTTTGCCCAACTTCTGTATTAATAAACGGTACTTTAAAAATTTTTATTTAATTGAAAGAATGTTATAATCAAGGATAAAAAAACAAAAAAAATCAGAATTAGTAGTGGCTTTTTAGGAATAATATTTCTTTTATATTGCATAAACACTGAAATACCAGATATCAGGATTAAAACCCCCAAAAATACTATGTAGCCAGTTGAATATAATATATCCTTTGGAAGAAAAAAACTTAAAAATATGATTAGGAGAAAGCATGCCACCGGGATGATTTTTAATCGATATGTTTTTCATAAAAAACGTTGATTTAGTAAGAGTGATTGAATAGGTAGCTTTCTTAGACGTTGGATTGTAGTAAGAATTATTTCAATTTTATAATTTTATCACCCTGAATTAAATGTAGGATTTATCTATCCTATTACTATATTTATTTAAAGACCATTTTCTCCAGCCAACGGTACTCTATTAGAATATTTCTTAAATGCTTTTGCTTTAGCTGAGGAAATTTATACGATAGCTTGCCAAAACCCGAATGATGAAAGGACAGTGGTTCAATCCTGTATTCCTAACTTTGAACAATGAATTCTTCTCTTCTAAACATGCAGTATATTTCTATCCGCTATCCAGGAAAGTCTCCATTCGAAAACATCCGTTTTAAAATGCTGGAAGGAGAGCATGTCGCATTAGTTGGAGAAAATTTCGCCATAATCAATGCTTTGATGGACGCCAT
This sequence comes from Chitinophagales bacterium, assembly GCA_038235345.1. GTDB lineage: Bacteria > Bacteroidota > Bacteroidia > Chitinophagales > Chitinophagaceae > Ginsengibacter. Next base: position 27,417 of record JBBSUB010000017.1, on the reverse strand, counting down.
TGCGGGAAGAGCCATTGTTTCAAAGGGGAAGATAGAATATGATTTTATGCAGAGGATAAAAATAGATGAAAGCGAACCATTGCATTCATTATCTCCTTACCATTATATCGGTTATTTATCTTCCGCGCATCATTTTAAAAGCCTCTCTGGTGTGAATGAATCCTATTATCAGCAGCGATATAATGCACAGGATTCTGAAAACTCCTTAACGGTAAAAAGATATTTATCCGGGATCCGTTCCACCACTGGAAATCAATCTTGGAATTTTGACAAAGTGGTTGAAAAGCTGCACCTGGAAAAACTGCTGAAAGAACATGTCATCAAGCTTTCCAACGGAGAAACAAAGCGGGTAAGGCTGGCGGCTGCCATTCTTCAAAATCCGGTGATTTTATTATTGGATCATCCTTTTACAGGAATTGATGTTGGATATCGTAAGGAAATGCATCAGCTTATCAATGAGATCAGTCAATCAGGTATTGCCCTTATTATATCTACTTCGGAAGCAGAAATCCCGGAGTGTATCACACATGTGACACTTTTTGAGAAAGATGATTCCCTTCGCCATTTTACAAAAAAGGATTTTCATGAATTCCATATTCCTTCCCGTCGAAAAATAGATCAGGAACTTCTTGCTTCACTTTTAAAGAACGAAAAAACAGGACAATTTGATCTTATTGTTCAGATGGAAAACGTAACTGTCCGTTATGATGAAAATCTTATTTTGAATGATATTAACTGGACGGTCAAACAGGGCGAAAGATGGTCACTGTCTGGTCCGAATGGGGCCGGTAAAACCACTTTACTGAGTTTGATAAACGCGGACAACCCACAGGCTTTTGCTAATAACATTATTCTTTTTGACCGTAAGAAGGGTAGTGGAGAAAGCATCTGGGACATCAAACGGAATATTGGGTTTTTTTCTCCTGAATTATTTCAATTCTTTCCATTGAATACCACATGCCTTGCCGCCGTTGAATCCGGATTTTTTGATACGATGGGTTTGTTCAGGAAGGTGTCACTCTCTATGAAAACTACGGCTATGAACTGGTTGAAACTGATGGAGATTGATCATCTTGCACACAAACCTTTACGCACCATCACACCGGGAGAAAAGAGATTGTGTCTCCTTGCAAGAGCATTGGTCAAGAATGCGCCTCTTCTTATTTTGGATGAACCCTGCCAGGGATTGAATGAATCTGAAAAATTATTTATTAAGGAGATCATTGACTCCATTTGCCTGCAGACAAACTTGACCCTGATTTATGTAAGCCATTACAGGCAGGAAATTCCGGAAAGTGTCACACAGTTTTTTGAATTGCGTAAACCGTAGGGTATGGAATACTTCTAATGGAAAATAAAGTTTGCATCTACTTTGGGTGTCTGGTTGAGCTGAGCTTGCCCTGCGTCATTTAGAAAAGTCTATTTTAGAAAAGATTGGATTGAAAGTAAATTTTTTCTACTTTAAAACTTCCGAATTTTAAACACGAATTTTAGGCACGGATTACACGAATCCAGGAGCTATCAGCTTCATGCAAATTCTTTATCATACTGCGTTAGAAAACAAACTCTTAACTCCTAACATCTAACTCCTAACTAGGCTTTGAGAATCTTCATAATTGTTTTTTCCGCAGAAGAGAAACACGGATCGTCCGGCACGCTTTTTTTGCTCAGTTTTTCTATATAACTGTCCAATGTTTTTTCCTCGTACATTGTCAAAATATCCGGGTGAATGTAATATTTCTTACAAACCGTTCGGGTATTTCCCAGTTGAAGGCTTACTTTATCGATTGCTTCTACAATTCCTTTTTTGCGTTCTGTAACAGTTTCGCAGCAGCCAATGTCGATTAAAGCAAGCAGCGTCTGCACTGTTCCCAGCCAGGTTCGAAAATCCTTCGCCGTGAAATCTGCGTGGCTGATCTCTTTGATGTATTCGTTTACCATACCGGAATCTACAGAATAGTGTTTTCCGTCCTCATCATAAAATTGGAATAATTCTCTGCCCGGAATGTCCTGGCATTTTTTAATGATTTTGGTGAGTTTTTTATCTCTTAATTCAATGGACTGTTTTACTCCTTTTTTTCCCTTGAAAGTGAAGAAGGCTTTGTTTTGTTTTATCTCTACATGCTTATCTTTAAGAGTCGTTAATCCATAGGATTGATATTCTTTTTCATAAAATGAATTTCCAACGCGGATGCCGGTTTGCTCCATAACGCTCACACATGCTGCCAGTACTTTATGAACCGTTAATTCCTTTTGACTTAAATCCCTCTTAAGTTTTTCCCTGATTTCCGGCAAGGCTTTTCCAAACTCCACCATGCGATAAAACTTAGTCCTGTTCCGGATCAAACTCCAATGTGGGTGGTATTTATATTGCTTTCTTCCTGCAGTATCTATACCTGTTACCTGTAGGTGACCGTTTTCTTTTTTACAGATCCAGACCTCTTCCCAGGCGGGAGGTATCACCAGGCTTTTTATGCGCACCAGGTCCTCGTCATCCTTTACTATTTTGTCTTTGTAATAGTATTCAAATTTCTTGCCTTTACTTCGCCTTTCTATGCCTTCATCTGTATCCGATACATACAAAAGATTTGCGGCCAGGGCCGTTTTCTCATCATCCTGCAGAATTTTCTTTAATTTCTTTGCAGGAATTTTTAATAGGGTTTCTTCAATTTCTGTCATGGGTTGATATTAGTGCTGTGATGAAATGCCATAACAATAAATAAGCCTGTTTTTTAGGTATCAGGTGTTAGGTTTTAGGTGTCAGGTGTCAGGTATGAGGTATGAGGTATGAGGTATGAGGTATCAGGCATTAGTGTCACTGCGAGCTAAACTCCGAACTTAGAATTACCTTTCAGGTCGTTAAAATAAAAGCGCCACGACCGACCCAATTCCAAACTTTAAACTTTGAGTTTCAAGCGTACGCCTTTAGTGGCTGCTACGGAAACTTCAAACTTTAAACTAAAAACTATAGACTACTGACTCCACGCCTCCCCGTTCGGAAAACTATATTCTTCAATGGAAGTATTCTTCATGGTAATGCTATAGCCTGCTGCGAGTGGCGGCATATAATTTCCTTTTTTTATAATAACGGGATATTTAAAATGTTCATGAAGATGATCTACGTATTCTGTGATGCGGTTTTCCAATGAGCCGCTGATGACGATATAATCAATCATAGAAAGGTGTTGCACATATTCGCAAAGACCTACACCCCCTGCATGCGGACAAACAGGTACATTGAATTTTGCCGCCATCAGCATGATGCTTAGTAGTTCATTTACACCGCCAACACGACAACTATCGATCTGGCAAATTCCCATGGCACCACTTTGCAGGAATTGCTTAAATAAAACCTTGTTCTGACAATGTTCTCCTGTGGCTACTTTTATAGGAGCTACCGCTTTGGCAATGGCAAGATGTCCCAGGATATCATCCGGACTGGTTGGTTCTTCTATCCACCAGGGATTAAAGGGGGCAAGATGTTTCATATTTTCAATCGCTTCACCTACATCCCATTTTTGATTGGCATCCATCATCAATACCATATCATCACCGATCTCTTCCCGGATAATCTGCGCACGACGTACATCTTCGTTGATATCTCCACCTACTTTCATTTTTAAATGTGTCCAGCCTTCTTCTTTTGCCAGGCGGCTTAATCGACGGATTTTTTCTTCTGAATAGCCCATCCAGCCAGCGGAAGTCGTATAGGCAGGATAGCCGTTTTGCATTAAATAATCGATACGTTCTTTTTTGGTTGGTTCCAGTTTTGTAAGCATTTCAGTCGCTTCTTCGGGGGTGATCACATCCGTGAGGTAAGTGAAGTCCACGCAGGATACAAACTGCGCTGGAGTCATATCCGCGATTAATTTCCACAATGGTTTTTTCTCCATTTTCGCATACAGATCCCATACGGCATTCACCAATGCACCGGTAGCCATGTGGATAATTCCTTTTTCGGGGCCTAGCCATCGTAACTGGCTGTCACCGGTAATCATCCGCCAAAATGCTGCCATGTCGGATGTAAGGACCTCCATATCTTTTCCGATCAATAACCTGGACAATGCTTTTATGGCTTCTACGCATAATTCGTTTCCCCTGCCTAAAGTAAACGTGAGTCCATGTCCCCGCAAGGAAAAATTATCTGTGTGCAGGATTACATAGGCGGCGGAATAATCCGGATCGGGATTCATTGCGTCAGACCCATCAAGGGTTTTACTGGTTGGGAAGCGGATATCTTTTACATCTATAGAGGTTATGATCAGAGACATTGATTATTTTTTTTGAATTAAAATTAGAGTGATAAATGTAAGATGTTTTTTTTTGAAAATAACCGGGTAATATTTTAAGGTGCATTTCAAAATTTCGCTGGTTGGAAACTGGTCGGACGGCGAAGTATAGGTTTTGGTTGGTGTCCACGGGTTCAAAAAATGTCTAACTCACTTTTAAATTCAAACATAGATTCGACCCCGCTGGGGTCGGGTATTCAACTATTGCTTCAACTATCAACATTTGACCCCGTCGGGGTCTGATAACCTTAGTAACGATAAGGGTGTTTACCACCTCAACGCTATTTGGTGATTAACAATTCATTTTGTAATCGAAATGTTTTGCAAGTAATTTCTACTATGCAACTAAATTTTTTTAACCACGAATTTTAAGCACCAATTTCACGAATTGAAGACAGTATTTCAAAAGTTGCTTTAGCGAAACATCGGCGCACCCATAGAGGGACTACTAATGAACTGGCGTAAACATTTTTCGACTGGAGGTTTTAAGCCATTAATTGCCGGAAATATTTTTCATATTTAAGTACTTTGCACCAAAGTTTCAGGAACTTTTTTTGAAGGTAATAACCATATTTTGCAACTATCTATTTCTTCTCTAAAATTATTATCCTTTTAATTTCATAGAAGATTCTATCGACCCCAACGGGGTCAAATGTTGATAGCAAATATTGAAGCTTTTCTAACCGACCCCAACGGGGTCGAATATTGTCCGCCGAAATTTGCAGATTTAAATGGAGATAAAACTTCCTCCCCGTAATACATCTCATGTATTTTAAAATGTCGCGCGTTGGCGTTCCACTAAAACGAGCAGTGCCCCGTCGGTGGTGTATCTATTGTCCTATATTAACGTGCCGTTACGACATTTTGAAATGCACCCATATTTTATCAGTTTTACTTTCTTTTGAAACATTTTTTGGGAGGACCAATCATCCATTTATTAAGCAGGGGGAAAATATTTTGTCTGCCCAAAATCAATTTCCTGAAAGCATGTAATTTTGTAGCACAATTAAAATTCAAGCAATGTATCAGTTAAAAATAGTTATTGCCAGCACAAGACCAGGCAGAAAAGGAATTTATGTAGCAGATTGGTTTATAGAAGCCGTTAAAAAGTATCCTGATTTTGAAGTGGAAGTATTGGATCTGGCAGAAATTAATCTACCTTTTATTGATGAACCAAATCATCCCCGGCTTCAAAAATATGAGAAAGACCATACGAAAGAATGGAGTCGTAAAATAGATTCTGCCGATGCTTTTGTGGTAATTACTCCGGAATATAATTATGGAATGGCACCCGCCCTGATGAACGCGATTGATTTTTTATTTAAAGAATGGAATTACAAACCTGTTGGATTTGTAAGCTATGGTGGTTTATCCGGAGGAACCCGTTCTGTTCAAATGTGTAAGGAAATCATGACAACCGTAAAGTTGGTGCCATTACAAGAAGCGGTAAATTTTCCTTTCTTTGAAAAGAGAATAGATGATAATGGAAAATTCCAGTCTGATGAAGTGGTGGATAAATCAGTAGAGGCTATGATGAATGAATTGCTGAAATGGACAAAGGCTTTAAAGCCCATGCGTATCGTACCTTTAACCTGAAATCAATCTTAAACGTGAAATTATTTATAAAAAATATGGTTTGTCCCCGATGTATTTTAAGCGTGGAGCAAATATTCAGAAGCGAGGGTATTCCAATTAAGAAGATACTTCTGGGAGAAGTGGAATCGGAGGAGCATTTAAGTGTTGAATCCTTAGAGAAACTTTCTGTGGAATTGATCAAAGTAGGGTTTGAAATCCTGGATGATGCGAAAGCTCAATTGATTGACCGGATTAAAAATCTGCTCATTCAAAAAATACAGGAAGAAAGCATTGAGCCACATTTTAGTTTGAATAAATTTTTATCAGGAAAATTATTTAAAGAGTATTCTACTTTGAGCAAATTATTTCCGGAAGTAGAAGGTATAACTATCGAACAATTTTTCATTCTTCAAAAGGTTGAAAAAGCGAAAGAACTGCTTTTTTATAAAGAACAATCCCTGGGGGAAATAGCCCTGAATCTTGGCTACAGCAGCGCACAACATCTTTCTGCACAATTCAAGCGCATCACCGGAATGACACCGACTCAATTTAAGTCTATTGGGCCGGGACATAGAAAGCCCATTGATAAACTGTCAGGGTAGTTTTTTAATGAATTCTCATCTTTTTTAATCATGAATTGTCTCAGCGGGGTTTTGCCTCAGCGGGGTTTTTCGATTTTCGATCAATAAATTAAAAGCTATATAAAGACCTGTCCCATTTTTCGGGAAATCCCGAATGCGTGGACGACTCTGCAAAAATTCAATTCTGAATAAATGTCTTCGGAGATAAAGATTTTTAAGCCATGAATCTGGCAGGGTAATTATCGCAGCATTCTTCCTGAAACTTTCCAAAAGTTGTGGAATTTTTCCCTGATAGCCTGGTCTGTGCTTCGAACTTTTGGAAAGTAGGAAATTAAAAAGATTGAAAATTAACCGGGTTTTTCTATCCGACTGCCGTTGCTGCTGCAACCGTAACCGCGTCCAGATCTTTATTCGCTAATTGTCCGCACGCAGCATCAATATCTTTTCCACGGCTTATGCGCAGACGAACATTCACACGGTGAGCGGCAAGATAATCCATGAATTTTTGTGTTGCATCCTTATCAGGTTTTACAAAATCTGCATTTTCAATCGGGTTGTATTCAATTATATTTATCAGGTGCACCGGTACCTGGCGGTAGATTTTTATCAGATCTTCTGCGTCCTGGATGGAATCATTTTCTCCCTTAAATAAAATGTATTCAAAGGTGATGTCGTTTTTGGTTTTAGTATAAAAATAATTCAACGCGTCTATCAAAGCCTTTATGCTATTGGTTTCATTGATGGGCATGATCTCATTTCTTTTTTTATCATTGGCAGCATGCAGGGAAACTGCCAGGTTAAATTTTACACCATCATCCCCCAATTGACGAATCATTTTTGCTACACCTGCTGTTGAAACGGTAATCCTTTTCGAACCCATTCCCAAACCATCATGCGCGGTGATCCGTTCAATTGCTTTTAATACATTTTTATAATTCAATAAAGGTTCACCCATTCCCATGAAGACGATATTGCTTAACTTTTTGCCATACGTTTTCTCTGCTACTTCATTCAAAAGAGCTACCTGGTCGTATATTTCGTCAAATGTGAGATTGCGCTTTCTTTCCATATAGCCTGTTGCGCAAAATTTGCAACTCAAACTACAACCAACCTGGGAGGATACGCAAGCGGTCTGGCGATTATCCACCGGAATTAAAACACCTTCCACCAAATGGCCATCGAAGGTCTTGAATCGTGTTTTCACTGTGCCATCACTACTGTACTGAGAAGCATTGGTGGTTATTACCGGGAGAGTAAAGTTTTGAGTGAGAGTTTCGCGTAACTCTTTGCTCAGGTTACTCATGTCTTCAAAACTTTTTGCATGTTTTTTCCAAATCCACTCCCATACCTGCTTTGTACGAAACTTTTTTTCGCCGATAGTGGCAAAATACTCCGTTAATTCTTCTAAAGACAGTGACCTGATATTTTTTTGCGCATTCATGGGCGCAAAGGTATTATAAACTTGGTGGAAAAAGATTAGCTGGAAAGGGATTTACAGGATGGTTTAGTGGTGAAAATGTTAATTATACGTTCATTATTGTTGAAGTTCGTTGAATGCTTCGCCTTGAATAAGGTTGAGTGCTTTGCGGTCAAGACCGTTGAATGTTTTGTTTGATGAATTTTGTCCCAAACTTCAAACCTTGAAAGGATGTGATCTGCCAAACCAGGGTTCAGTCCTATTCTACTTAGGCGGGAATCTTTTTGTGTGAATTCCTGTTTAGATTTGAATTCCGCTCCTCATCAAAAAAGAATATTTATCTTGTGCCATCAGATTTTTAAAGACGGATTTCAGTTTCGGGAGAGAATAATTAATGGATTCCGGCTATCAGTAATAAAATTATTTAATAATATAATAATCTATTAATAAAAAAATCAAATATATGGAACAGGTCTATGTTGTGGATGCTTTAAGAACTGCCGTTGGAAGATATGCCGGTGCATTAAGTACTATCCGGCCGGATGACTTGTTGGCCGAAGTGATTAAGGCAATTGTATTGAAAAATAGAGAAATTGACGTGAACGAAATAGAGGATGTGATTGCGGGCAATGCAAACCAGGCAGGAGAGGATAACCGGAATGTAGCACGTATGTCTGCATTACTTGCAGGATTACCTGTTTCCGTAGGCGGCAACACTGTCAACCGTTTATGCGCCAGCGGCTTGCAGGCGATCATGGACGCTTCCCGCGCCATCATGTGCGGGGATGGAACGATCTATCTTGCTGGTGGAGTGGAAAGCATGACGCGTGCGCCATTTGTAATGGCAAAAGCAGGCGAAGCGTTTAGCAGGAAAGCTGAAATATACGATACAACTATTGGCTGGCGTTTTCCGAATCCGATACTGACAGAAAAATACTATCCTTTTGCCATGGGAGAAACAGCCGAAAATGTAGCCAAACAATGGAATATATCCAGGGAAGCACAGGATGAATTTGCATTTAATAGTCAACAGAAATATTTTGATGCACTGGCAGCAGGAAAATGGATAAATGAAATCGTGCCTATAGAGGTTCCTCTTCCCAAAAAGGAAAGTTTACTATTTAATACGGATGAGCATCCCCGCAAAAGTTCTCTTGAGAAATTAAGTCAATTAAAACCTGCTTTTACAAAAGACGGAACTGTTACTGCCGGAAACTCTTCCGGAATAAATGATGGTGCAGCCATGTTGATGCTTGTGGGTGAAACGATTGTAAAAAAATATAATTTGAAACCGATGGCACGTGTGGTAAGCATGGCTATTGCCGGAGTAGATCCCGCTATCATGGGAATCGGTCCGGTGGAAGCTACAAAAAAGGCATTGTCACGTGCAGGATTGAAAATAAGTGAGCTTGATCTGATCGAATTAAATGAAGCCTTCGCTTCGCAGTCCATTGCCTGCATTCAGGATCTGGGACTGGATATTTCAAAAGTAAATGTCAATGGAGGATCCATCGCAATCGGCCATCCATTAGGTGCCAGCGGTGCGCGTATTTCAACTACTTTATTATATGAAATGGGCAGAAGAAATGCACGCTATGGATTGGCAACAATGTGTGTGGGAGTAGGGCAGGGAGCTGCAATTATTTTTGAAAATCTTCAGAGAAAATAGTCCTGCAATCATATTACCAATCCTTTCCTGACACCCGAAACCTGACACCTCAACCAATCGCCTTTAATTCTTTTTTAACCAATTTTTTATTCATTAGGATGGTTAATACTATTAAGATCAGTGCAATGAGAAAAACGCTCCAATGGATCACAGGGCTTAAATTAGCTGTTTTTGCAAATGGAATTTGACGAAATAAAAGATGCCCGACCTGAGTGGTTAGAAGAGAAAACACCACAATGGAAAAATACATGGGAAGCCAGGTTTTGGCGACACTTTCTGCCAGCCATTTTGGGGAATATCCCAGGGTGATCAGTAGGCGGAGATTGTCTTTACTTTTCGCGATCATTAATTGGACATAAAAGGAAAAAAACATCAGGGCCATAATGATTACAATCACTCCAAAAATACCCAAAGCGCTCACTATATTCTGAAGAGTACTTTTGAGCCGCCCGAATTTGACGGTTTCTTTATTCAGATGATATCCTTCCTGGTCTAAAAAAGAAATTAATGGAGGATTATTCGCATCGGATGTTTTGATATACACCCTGGAAGGAGACGGTTGCGTAGTATCTCCGGTAAAATATTCATTACTCCATTTCATAAAACTTTCAGGAACTAAAATGGAGTTGACCCTGTCTGATAAGGCAACGACATTTCCTTTAAATGTGTGTCTGCCTTTCGGACCGGAACAGTCTAAAAATATATTGACCGAAGTGATTGTTTGCGGAGATATCTGGGGCAAACCCTGCGCCGGTGCAAACACATTGTATAATTCCAAAAAGTCTGAAGAGAAAATCAGTGGGATCGTTTCCTGTCCTGGCTGCCATTTAAAATTTGGTGGAAGAGTGTCCAGGAAATCAGCGTTCATACTTTCTAAAAACATATCCGTTTGAAAGGGTAGCATATTTCCAGCATTGGCAGTTACCTTGTAGCTATTGGATATTAAAGGAGAAATGGCTTTTATGTCGGGTTGTGCTTCCAGTTTTTTTAAATCTTCCGGTGTAAAATTATTATCCATTCCCATGTTTTGATTGGTAATAGTCTTTGAAATGGAAATGAAATCAAACCCGTTTTTCCGGGGAGTATTTGTTTGTAAAATTTGTTGAATATTTACAAACATCTGCATAGAGATGAGTAAAAGGATTACGCCAATTCCCAAACCAAAAAAGCCAATGAACCTGGAGATTGAATGATCTCCTGTAACGATGAGAGGCTTTATTTTTTTATAGGATAATGACATAGTTCAAAGTTCGTAGTTCGGAGTTCGGAGTTTATAGTTCATAAAACATTATGCAGAAATTTACAGGAAAATAACGCGTTCATTCTTCGAAAACTCTTCTTCATTTAAATTAGCCAGAATCATCGAAGCATTCCGTTTATCACATTCTTCATAAATCAATTCCATTGCTTTTTCCCGGTTCAAATCATCCAGGTGACTGAAAGGCTCATCCAATAATAAAAAATCAAATGGTTGCATGAGGGCCCGGATAATAGCTACGCGTTGCTGCTCCCCATAGCTACAGGTTTTTACCGACTGATCTAATTTGGATTTAATTCCTAAACACTCAGCCATTGTTTCAATCATTTTCACGGAATGGTATGGATTTAAGATCCTCTTTAATTCAATATTTTCCCGCACTGTCTGCTCAGTAAATAACTTTAAGTCCTGAAAAACAATGCTGATATTTCTTTGACGGTAACATGAAAACTCTTCTGCAGAAAGTTCTTTAATCTTCTTTGAATCATAAAATATTCCACCGTTGTAATTTGAATTCAGGCCATAAATAAAATGAATTAGGGATGTTTTGCCGGAACCGGAAGGTGCTACAATGTGCAGATGTTGCCCTTTGGGAATAGAAATTTTCTGGCTCCATATTTCGGATTCTATTAGTTGATCTTTCTCTATGAAAACCGGCTCCACTCCATCAATATTGATCTGCATCATTTCCCTTGTTCCAGGCATATTTATATTTTAGGAGTATCCGTTATCCGTACAGTGTCTGCGGCAGGAGGCGTTAAAAGAGAATCCAGGTTACGACCGGTTGCAGAAGTCGATTCCATCCTTTTTTGTAGTTGACTCATGGTGTAAAAAAAGCTGTTCAATTGTTTCAGACTATGGGCATTTTCATCCATTAATTTTATTTCAACTTTTATTTCTACAGCATCGTTTTTGACTTCTCCACCTGTTACAAAAATATTTTTCCACATCTTTAGGTTTTCGGCAACTAAGGTATCTTTCTCCAGGCTTGGTTTTGTAGAATTACGGGCCAGGGAGATTATTTTTTGAATGTCAAAATACGCACCCATTGGCGCGTCATCGATCTCATCTAAAAAGTCAAATTTGGTTTTGGATTGATTTCCCAAATACTGACTTGCGTAAGGGCCATTACTAACGACCATCATTTTATCGGTAAGTGTGATGGGGAATTTTTTAGCCAAATCATCCTCACCCAGAAATTTCTCTGCGCCGTTTACAATCTTTTTAAAAGAAGCTTCATCTTTAACACCCATGACTAGAAGAGCATTAAAATTGATTTTAAATTTATTGGAATCTATCGGGGTATTGTTCTCTTTTGCATCACTTGCCACAAATAGCATATTTCCATCAGTAGCTTTAGATACATCATCCAGGCTGAATCCGGCCTGCTGCAAAAACATATTCGCAATTCCGTCCGCTCCTGTAAGTTTCACCAGGTTTTGAATAGCTTCCGGTTTTAGATTGAGCGCGATTACCGCCATTACATCCCCGGCAGGGATGCGTTCAATCATCGTCTTGTCGATCTTAGAGCCGATGTTGTTTTTAAAATAATTCATCAGTTCTTTTGATGCATATTGTTTTTGATGAATTTCAATGGCTCCTTTCTCAAACTCAATAGCCAGGGTGGTAATATTATTTTTGAAGAATACCTCACTGTTCAGCATATTTCCCAGGCCGGTAACAGGATTGTTTTTCATCACTTCTTCTCCGTTCATGTAAAAGCGGATATCTCCCTTCTCTTTCATTAAGGCAGAAAATATTTTATTTTCTGCAAGGCTGTTATCTTTCTTTAAGTTGAATATATTTATACACTCCTGCATCAATTCACTTTGATTTAGAGGAGTGGAATTGATGTTATTCGAATCTCTTGAAGAATTGCTTATTTCAGGTAGATTTAGATTAGTGGACGATAAGTAGATAAAGTTGTTTTCATTCCAGCCCACCAATTGATTGTTGGAAAGAGAAAGCATGCTGATTTTCCCATCTTTTTTTATATCTCCGGGATTGGAATTTTGTTTATTAAATTCATCAAAATCACGTTGATTCATTAATGTTCCTCCAAAAGCCATATAGGTTTTTCCTGTTGAAGAATGTCCTGAGAAAATCACCAGGTTTTTCTTGAAATTAATACCGCTTTCCTCCGGGCTGCCCAAAACTTTCTTGGCCCATTCACTCATTTCATTATTCGTTTTTATAGAATTATACCATCCCGATGCTTTGATCTCCTCCCAGGATAGATTTTTACCCATGGATTCAAGATCCATTACGGATACATACGTTGAATTAGATGGAATTAATGCACCTTCCTCATTTTTTGATCCGCACGAATGCAGTGTGAAAGCAACTGTGCAAAGAATTAAAAAATGGCTTAAGTATTTTTTCATGTTTGTTTTTTTTGTTACTGCGAAAGTTTTTTGCTGCCCGCCTTTTGTGTAAAACAGAGTTAAAGAATTATTTGATTTCTGTACAGATTATTTTAAAGCGTTCGTATTCTTACCTCAAATTTAATCTACTAAATTTATTCTGTAAAAATTATAGTTCACCCTTTTTTTAGGAAAGGAATCAATTGATCAATATCTATACTTATTTGTTCTCCTTTTGCAAGATTTTTTACTTCACACCTGTTTTCTTCCATCTCTTTTGAGCCTATTATAATTGCATACTTTATATTCTTGCTGGAAGCATATTTAAATTGCTTGTTCATTTTGGTATTTTCATAATACATTTCACAGGAAATATTTTCTTTCCTGCATTTTTGCATCACACTAAAAGCAAACTTACTTTCATTTTCCCCCAGGTTAAAAAAGATTGCTTCTGTGGAATGTGAGATACTTTCCGGGAACAAAGTCAACTCTTCCAAAACATCATAGATTCTGTCTAATCCAAAACTGATGCCAACACCAGGTACGCCGGCTACACCAAACAATCCTGCAAGATCATCGTATCGCCCGCCACCACCGATGCTGCCCATTTGTACACCAATAGCGGTCACTTCATAAATAGTTCCTGTATAATAATTGAGTCCACGTGCCAGGGTGAAATCAATAATCACCGATTGGTTGCCGGAAGACTGCTCATTATATTCTAAAATAAATTTCAACTCCTTTATTCCTTCCCTGCCACTTTCAGATCCTGAAAGAATGGGTTCAAGTTTCTCTAATTTCTCTTGGTTATTCCCTACTATATTGATATAATTCTCTATTAAGGAAATTTGCTTTTCTGTAAGTCCGTTATTTTCCAGTTCTTCTTTTACTTTTTCCAGGCCAATTTTTTCCAATTTATCGATAGCCCCTGTAATCAGATTCATTTGCTCGGGTACTCCACATATTTCTGTGAGGGCAAATAGGATTTTACGATTGTTTATTTTAATGCGGACATCCAGGTTTAATTTGCTGAAAACAGTCGAATATATCTGGCAAAATTCTACATCGCTGATCAACGAATAGGTTCCGGCCACATCTGCATCACATTGGTAAAACTCCCTGTACCTTCCTTTTTGCGGACGATCTGCTCGCCAGACGGGTTGTATTTGGTAGCGTTTATAAGGCAGAGTTAGTTTACCATGATTCATGGCTATGTGCCGGGCAAAGGGGATCGTAAGGTCATATCTTAAAGCTCTTTCGGTAATATATTTTTCATTTTTTCCTGAAAGGATATTTTCAAATTTTTCCCGTGCATTCTCTTGTTTGGATGGATGATCCAATCCATTATTCAATACTTTAAAAATCAGTTTATCGCCTTCGTCGCCATATTTGCCCATGAGTGTTTCCAGGTTTTCCATCGCAGGTGTTTCCAGGGGTTCAAATCCATAAAGTTCAAAAACGCCTTTAATGGTATCAATAATATAGCTACGACGGTGCAAAATTTCCGCATTAAAATCGCGGTTTCCTTGCGGAATGGATGGTTTCATACGTTTGTGTGTGTAAAAAATTCTTTTAATTAGGGGCAAATTTAAGTTTTCAGTTTTTAAAATAGAGAAAATCATGCTATTTAAACCCTCTGAATGAAAACAGTTTCAACTTTTTATGGAATTTTTTTTTGGAAGCATCTTACCTTTTTTATAGATAAAGGCCGTTTGGTACGAAGTATTAATAATAAGTAATATTAACAAATTGATGACATCAAACCTTGTCCCGGCTGCATCTTTAAAAAGTAGTAGATAAAATTTTAGATATATTCATTTGGGAGTATGGCATGAAAAATGAAAGAAGACAGTATGGTTAAGTTCAATGATTAATAAAATAATATGTTGTAGAATCAACTTGCTTATTGCATATTCTTTATTTTATTTTATCTTGCCAGTCCCGTTTTTTAAAATAAATAATTATGAGCCTGGAAGAATTTGAAAATACTCCTGATCCGAAAACCAAAAGATATCTGATGATGCGAAGCATTTCAGATTATGGAATGGGTGTTTTATATATAGGAATTGGATGTCTTATATTTTTTGCAAAGCAGTTAAATTTTAATAATGACTTTGCTTCTTCTATGCCAGCAAAACTATTGGCATCATTAGCAATAATTTATGGTTTATTTAGAATTTATCGCGGGTATAAAAAACAGTATTATAAAGAATCATGAAATCACTTTATCTAAATACAAGGAAGTTAATTGCTTTCATGGGCACATTTCTGCTTTTAGTTATGATGGGATGTTCCGGAGAAAATGAGCGGAATGATCTGGATACTACCACCAGTGGAGTACTTCGTATAAGTGTGGATGAATCTTTTAAACCTGTTATAGATTCTCAGATACAAGTTTTTGAAGCATTAAATCCTAAGGCGAAGATTATTGCTGATTATAAGTCCGAAGCCGCGTGTTTAGAAGATTTTAAAACTGACAGCACAAAGTTGATTATTATAACGCGTGGTCTTAATAAGGAAGAAGAACAATATTATAAAAAGAAATTTTCCGTTTATCCAAAATGGTCTAAAGTGGCCAATGATGGATTGGCAATAATCATTAATAATAGTGATAAGGACAGCCTTTTTACCATGGCTAAGATCAGAGGTATTTTATCCGGTACCACAGGAGATAAACAGAATGCAGTTTTTGATGGTTTGGAAGGGTCCAGTGGATTTCGTTATGCACAGGATTCTATACTTAAAGGAGTGCCCATTGATATGTCCAGGGTTTTCGGTGAAAAGAGTAGTGAAGATGTAATAGAGTTTATTGAGAAGAACAAAAATGTGATTGGCTTTGTAGGCGTAAGCTGGATTGGAAATGCGGAAGATACCACTCAATTAAGTTTTTTAACCAAAGTGAAAATTGGTTCAGTCCTGTGTGATTGTCCGGATAATGCATTTGTAAAACCTTACCAGGTAAATATTATGACAAGGAGATATCCAATGGTACGGGGTTTGTATTATGTATCAAAAGAAAATTATAGCGGAATGGCGACAGGATTCTCAAATTTCTTAGATAGCGAAAGAGGGCAACTGATTTTTAGAAGAGCTTATTTAGGTCCGGGAAAAATGAATTTTATGATCAGGTCAACAACTACTAACTAACATTTCATCAACAACAACAAAAAATAAAACCAATTACTTAAAAGAAAAAATGGAAAAAATGAAAAAAATCGGACTAATGTTAACTTCTTTTATTTTACTGGTAAACGTCTTGTTTGCTCAAAATATAGAAGAAGGAAAGAAATTTTTAAATTACGATAGGTTTGAGAGTGCTGCAAAGGTATTCAACGACCTCTTAACTGCAAATCCGAATAATATTAACGCAGCGTATTGGTTAGGACAAACCTATTTGCGGAACCCGGATAATACAGATACTATGGCTGCAAAAGCGTTGTATCAAAAAACTCTCCAGGCAAACCCGAATGCAGCGTTGCTCATTGTAGGAATGGGTGAAGTGGAATTATTTGAAGGAAAACTCTCTGATGCCAGGAACCGCTTTGAGTCAGCGATAAATATGACAAAAAAGAAAGAACTTACAGATGTTTTGTTGGCTGTTGGCAGGGCCAATATTGATGCGAAAAGCGGCAATGCTACATATGCAGTCGATAAATTGCAAACTGCTATTGATAAAGACAAGAAAAGTAAAAATGCAGACTTGTATATCGCTTTAGGAGATGCCTACAGGAAATTAATCGATGGTGCAAATGCGACTGTTTCTTATCAAACTGCTATTTCCATTGATCCTAAAAATGCGCTTCCTTATTTCATGATTGGTCGTATTTATGAAACACAGGGGTATGGGCAGGAAGCTATTTATATGAAATATTATAATGAAGCGATTGCTGCAGATCCGAATTTTGCACCCGTTTATTATTGGTTGTACTCTTATTACTATGAGCGTGATGTAAATAAAGCAAGAGAGTATTTGAATAGTTACGTAAAGGTTGCTGACCAGGATTCTAAGAACTGTCATGCAGAAGCGTCTTTGTTATATGTAAGTAAATTATATGACGAAGCCATTAAAAAAGCAGATGCATGTATTACAAGCGCTCCGGGAGCAAAACCATTTCCTGCATTATATGCATTAAAAGCTTATTCTTATAATAAATTAGGGGATACATCAAAGGCAAGGCAGTTTTTTGAAGAATTCTTTGCTAAGGTAAATCCGGATAATATCGGGCCAACTGATTATGTAACGTATGCACAAGTATTATTGCAAACTCCTGGAAATAGTAGTAAAGCTGAAACAATGGTTGAAAAGGCAATTAAATTGGATACTGTTCCCGCTAACAAATTGAATTATGTAAGAGACGTAGCTAAGAGTCTTTACGATCAGGAAAGATTTGCTGATGCAGCAAAGTGGTATAAAAAAATATTACACCTGACTCCTCAGTATAGTCCCGTTGATTTGTATTGGGCTGGATATTCTGATTACCGTGCGGGTAATTATGCAGGAGCAGACTCTGTCTTTACTTTATATGAGCAAAAATATCCGAACGATATGTTGGGTTGGTATCTTGGAGCAAGAGCAAAAGAGGGAATTGATACCGCAGCGACCGGATTGGCAAAACCTGATTATGAAATGATCATAAAATTAGCAGATACTATTCAGAATAAACAAACGGTAAAAGACAAACTGATTCCAGCATATCGTTTTATGGTAGCCTATTATTACAATTTAAAAGGGGATGCTGAAAAAGCATTGCTATACAATGATAAGATTCTGGAAATAGAGCCGACTGATGCAAACGCTTTAACGAATAAAACCGCGATAAAGCCGGTTACTAAAAAGTAAAAATTATATAAATATAAAGATATTGAACCTGTAGTTGTACAGTCAAAAGTCAAAGAGGCTGTTTCAAATCGTATTTGAGACAGCCTTTTTTTTTGGCAGGATTTTAATAAATGTAAATCTTAAAAGGAGTTAATACCATCTTCCCCCTCCATAGGTTAACGAGGAATATTATTAAAATAAAAGGAATAATAGTATTGGCTATCTTTAATTCTACTTTTTTAATTTTGCCTATGAGAACAATCATCTTTTTCTATTATTGATTATTGATGTTCATGCCCTATTTTTGCATTTACCAATATTTAAATCTTGACACATACATTTCTACAAGCAGCTAATAATGTAAATAGTACACTAAACTATCTGCCGGTTGGCATTCAACTGATTTTCGCTATTATTTTACTGGGCGGTATTATTTTACTTACAAATGCGTTGGGGCCTAAAAGAAAAACTGCTGATAAATTGGCTGTTTTTGAAAGTGGGATCAAGTCCTACGGAGATGCCAGGAACCCTGTGGCAGTAAAATATTTTTTAGTAGCGATTTTATTTGTATTATTCGATGTGGAGGTCATTCTTTTCTATCCGTATGCGGTTAATTTCCGGGAATTGGGCTGGGAAGGATTTATGGCTATTGCAATGTTTGTAGGTTTCTTTATCTGTGGATTTATCTACATCATAAAGAAAGGTGGATTAAATTGGGAAGAATAATTTCCCATTAACCCGATTGTTAACTATCCCGGAATTAAGGGATTAATATTTTTTAAATCATGGCACGTCCTGTACAATATAATATTACACAGAAACCATTTACAACACCAATAGCTATAGCTGATGCTCCGGATGGTTATGCAGGGCCGGGTTTTTTTGCTACTAAATTAAGTGATGTAGTAGGTTTGGCAAGAAAAAATTCTCTTTGGCCTTTACCATTTGCAACAAGTTGTTGCGGTATTGAATTTATGGCGCTTATGGCAGCTCACTATGATCTTGGAAGATTTGGAGCAGAGAGATTGAGTTTTACGCCACGCCAATCAGATGTTTTAATGGTGATAGGAACGATCGCAAAAAAAATGGCGCCCGTAGTAAAGCAGGTTTATTTGCAAATGGCAGAACCTCGTTGGGTGATTGCTGTTGGTGCTTGTGCCAGCAGTGGTGGTATATTTGATACTTATTCCGTGTTGCAGGGAATCGATCAGATTGTTCCTGTAGATGTGTATGTACCTGGTTGTCCGCCCCGCCCGGAAGCGATGATAGATGGAATATTGAGGATCCAGGACCTGGTAGGAAAAGAAGATATCAGGAGAAGGCATTCAAAAAAATATGAAGACTTGTTGAATAGCTACGGAATACAATAGGTGTCTGTTTTTTAATTTTTTTTAAAAAAGCAATTTTTAAATAAACATGGCTTTAACGAACGAAATAATCAGGAAATCATTAATTGAAAAGTTTGGAGATCAGGTAGGCCAATGGGAAGAACCGTATGGTATGCTGACATTTTCTTCAGATAGTGCCCTCAATTTGAAAGTACTTCAGTTCCTTTATGATGATCCTCTTTTAAAATTCCAGTTTATGACGGACCTTACGGCTGTTCATTATCCTGATAACAAAGGAAAAGAACTTGCAGTAGTGTATCATATGCATAACCTGGTAGATAATGTGCGCATAAGGTTTAAAGTATTTGTAGACATAAACAAACCGGATGTGTTTAGTGCTACAGCTTTATTTTCTGCTGCCAATTGGATGGAAAGAGAAACATTTGATTTTTATGGAGTGAATTTTCTTGGCCATCCTAATTTAAAACGGATTTTAAATGTAGATGATATGGAATATCATCCATTACGGAAAGAATATCCATTAGAAGATCAGCAAAGAACAGATAAGGATGATGAAATGTTTGGCCGTACGTAGGGGTAACCCTCGCGGTTACCAATTTTTGCGCAGCAAAAATAAATACCACGGTTACCAATTTTTGCGCAGCAAAAATAAATACCACGGTTACCAATTTTTGCGCAGCAAAAATAAATATATGATTACCATTTTTGCGCAGCAAAAACCAAAAAAACATCATCCTGAGAATTTTGAAATTTAAACGGAATAAAAACAATGAGTCAACATCAACATATTCATTTACTTGAGAGAGACCTGGAGAAAAAGACAACAACCCTAAATCTTGGCCCCACTCACCCCGCTACGCATGGAGTGTTTCAAAACATTATTGAACTGGATGGTGAAACGGTGGTAAGTGCAGAACAAACGATCGGATACATTCATCGTGCATTTGAAAAAATTGCCGAGCATCGCCCAATGTACCAGATCACTCCACTCACAGACAGATTAAATTATTGTTCAGCACCAATTAACAATATGGGCTGGCATATTACCTGCGAAAAATTACTTGGTGTAAAAACTCCCAAAAGAGTTGACTATTTAAGAGTTCTCATCATGGAACTTTCCCGCATTTCAGATCACCTGATCTGTAATTCCATTGTAGGAGTTGATAGCGGGGCTTTTACAGGTTTCCTTTATGTAATGCAGTATCGTGAATTGATTTATGAAATATATGAGGAGATTTGTGGCTCCAGATTAACGACCAACATGGGACGTATTGGTGGTTTTGAAAGAAACTTTTCGAACCAGGCCTGGGAGAAAATAGAAAAGTTTATAAAAGAATGGCCGGCGGTTTTGAATGAGTTTAACGATCTTTTTTTACGGAACAGGATATTTATGGACCGCACCATTGGCGTAGGATCTATTTCCGCGGAACGTGCTTTGAACTATGGATTTGTAGGGCCTAATTTGCGTGCAGCAGGGGTTGATTATGATGTAAGAGTACATACGCCTTACAGTAGTTACGAGGATTTTGATTTTACGATTCCAGTTGGATCAAAAGGAGATAGCTATGATCGGTTTTTAGTACGTGATCAGGAGATGAAACAAAGCTATGAAATCATAAAGCAGGCATATCAGAAATTGCAGGAATTTAAAGGTACAGAAGCAGACGTTTTCCATGCGGATGTGCCAGAATATTATCTGCCGGATAAGAAAGATGTTTACACCAGCATGGAAGCATTGATCTTTCACTTTAAGATTATCATGGGCGAAACGAAAATGCCTAAAGGCGAAGTGTATTCTTCTGTGGAAGGTGCAAATGGAGAACTTGGATTTTATTTGATCAGTGATGGAAGCCGGGCCCCGTACCGATTGCATTTCAGAAGGCCTTCTTTTATTTATTACCAGGCGTATTCAGAAATGACAAAAGGAGGAATGTTGGCAGATGCGATTATTACGATGAGTAGTATGAACCTCATTGCAGGTGAGATGGATGCATAATAGAAAAGGTTGAACACTTTGGAAATGAATCATTTTCCAAAGGATTAAAAAATAAAAACAGACCGAAAAGAAATGGAATTTTCTAAAGAAAAATTAGACCAGATAAAGGAAATGACAAGCAGATTTCCGGAGGGTAAGCATAAAAGTGCTTTGCTGCCGGTTTTGCATATGGCACAGAAGGAGTTTGGCGGCTGGTTAAGTACCGCAACAATGGATTATGTAGCTTCCGTACTTAATTTACAACCGGTAGAAGTGTATGAAGTAGCTTCATTTTATTCGATGTATTATTTACGTCCTGTTGGCAAATATGTATTTAGTGTATGCCAGACAGGACCGTGTATGGTGAGAGGAAGTGATGATATCATT
The DNA here is from genome assembly GCA_038235345.1 of Chitinophagales bacterium. GTDB lineage: Bacteria > Bacteroidota > Bacteroidia > Chitinophagales > Chitinophagaceae > Ginsengibacter. The sequence continues at coordinate 5,735 of JBBSUB010000017.1, read as the reverse complement.
GACTATATCAAAGAGAAATTAGGCATTGGGATAGATGAAACAACACCCGATGGACTTTTTACATTGAAAGTGGTGGAATGCCTGGGAGCTTGCGGCTATGCACCAATGATGAGCATGGGTAAGCATTATAAAGAACATTTAACAAAAGAAAGAATAGACGAAATAGTAGAGGAGTGCAGGGCAGAGGCGGCATTGAGTAATTAGAAACCAGGATTTGGAATATTTAGTCTTCCCGATAACTTAATATTTTTTTGAAAAGATACATGTCCTGGCTCAGCAGGATAAAATTGAAAGGAACAAATAAGTATGAAAAAATTATTATTAGATAAAATTCATATCGAAGGCATCAGGCACTTTGATGTTTACCGTAGAGAGGGTGGCTATAGAAGTGTGGAAAAAGCTTTAAAAATGACGCCGGATGAAGTGACAGAGGAAGTTAAGAAAAGTGGATTAAGGGGTCGCGGTGGTGCAGGGTTTCCAACGGGGTTGAAATGGAGTTTTTTGGCAAAACCGGATGGTATTCCGCGTCATCTTGTTTGTAATGCGGATGAGAGTGAGCCCGGTACATTTAAAGATCGATACCTGATGGAATTTATTCCGCATCTTTTGATAGAAGGAATGGTCACCTCTTCCTATGCATTAGGGAGTAATGTTTCTTTTATTTATATCCGTGGAGAGTATGACTGGGTTTGCGATATCCTGGATGAAGCCATTGCCGAAGCAAAACAAAATGGTTTCCTGGGGAAAAATATATTAGGTAGTGGTTTCGATTGCGAAATATACACGCACCGTGGAGCCGGTGCCTACATTTGTGGAGAAGAAACAGCTTTGCTGGAAAGCCTGGAAGGAAAAAGAGGATTGCCAAGAATTAAGCCCCCATTTCCTGCTGTAAAAGGAGCATGGGATAGACCTACGGTTGTTAATAATGTGGAGACGATAGCGGATGTTGTACCAATCATCAATGATGGTGGAGATGCCTTTGCAAAACTTGGAGTAGGTAAATCAACAGGGACAAAATTAATTTCTGCCTGCGGAAATATCAACAAACCGGGTGTGTATGAAATAGACATGAATATTTCGGTAGAAGAGTTTATATATGGTGATGAATATTGCGGAGGAATCCCCAATGGGAAAAGATTGAAAGCATGTATCCCTGGTGGATCATCCGTTCCGATTTTGCCGGCCAATTTATTACTAAAGACGGCCAAAGGTGAAACCCGTTTAATGAATTATGAAAGCCTTTCTGACGGTGGATTTCTTACCGGAACCATGATGGGATCAGGTGGGTTTATCGTATTGGATGAAGACCAATGTGTCGTTCGCCATACCTTATCATTGGCAAGATTCTATCACCATGAAAGTTGCGGACAATGTTCTCCCTGCCGGGAGGGAACTGGTTGGCTGCATAAAATTCTGGCTAAGATTGAATCAGGAAAAGGTGAAATGAAAGATATTGATTTGCTGTGGGATGTTCAGCGGAGGATCGAAGGAAACACAATTTGTCCTTTGGGAGACGCAGCAGCCTGGCCGGTTGCGGCAGCGATCAGGCATTTTAGGGATGAATTTGAGTGGCATGTGACAAATAAAGAAGAGTGTTTAACCAGGAATTTTGGATTGGCACATTATGCAGATCCATTGGAAGTGGCTGAAAAAGCATAAAAGAATAAATGCAAAAGATAGATAACATAGAAATAAAAAATTTTAAATCAATTCGCCATCAAAAAATTGAGGGGTGTAAGAGAATTAATGTTTTTATTGGTTATCCAAATGTAGGTAAGAGCAATATTTTGGAGGCATTGAGTTTGCTAACTTTTATTAGAGAAAAAAGAAGACCGACAGGATTAAAAGGGCTGGTCAGGTTAGAAAAACTTAATCAATTATTCAATTATAACAATATTCAGGAACCTGCAATTGTGGCTTTTAATAAAGAGTATTCATTGTTGGTAAAGTATGAAGATGAGAACTCTTTAGTATTGTCAATGAACAAAGAAAATGAGAAAAAAACTTACGATTACCATTTTCTTAATTTAGAAGTAGGAATTGAATCACTTAGTGCGGGTCAAAAAAATGGAATTGATGATTTCTCAGGGAGGTTTTCAGATTTGCAAAATTTGACTGTTAAACCTTACAAATTTTCTGAACCCAAAATTTTTAATGAAACTTTTTCGGCTCTTGAACTTAAAATTCCTTTTGGGAGTAATTTATTTGAATTAATTGCTAATTGGCCGGATGTTCAGAGAGAGTTTTCTGAGCTATTGAAACCTTATGATTTGGGTTTAGTAATTGACGTTTCTACAAATGACGTAAAGATTTCACCCCCAATAAAAGACAGTATTATTCAGACTATTCCGATTTCTTTAATGGCAGATACTTTAGTGAGGTTAGTTTTTTTTAAGACGGCTATTCTTACCAATAAAGATTCGATTCTTGTTTTTGAAGAACCGGAATCTCACATGTTTCCACCCTACATTGCAAAACTTACGACTGACATTATTTTTGATGAAAATAATAATCAGTATTTTATTGCGACACACAGTCCTTATGTTTTGAATGAGTTCATTGAAGAAGCTCAAGATGATCTGGCAATTTATTTAGTGGATTATGATAAAGGGCAAACAGTGATTAAACGATTAACTGATGAACAGATTAGTGAAATAGCACAATATGGCATAGATTTATTTTTTAACCTTGAACCTTATTTAGATAAATATGGACAACCATCTGGTGCCTGAGTGTTATATAGACAGCATGTTGGTTCAAACCCTGGTACCATCAAAAAGGAACAGCAGATACAATCATCAGCATGGTTGCTTTGCCGTGAGTAATGAAATGGAATTGTACAGTTTAAGGGATAAATTTGCTTTAGGAATTATTGATAATGATAAGAAGAAAGCGAAATATTTAAGTAAGTTCATTGAGATTGATAATATTGAAAATTCATTGATATTATATAAACACAAAGAGCTTCATCAATATTATATAGAAGTAAGTCCGGCGATGGAAGTGTGGATTTTAAGAGTTTGTGAACAGGAGAAGATTGATATGAAAACAGAGTTTCAGTTGCCTCAGAATTTAAAAGAGCTGAAACGAGTTACAAAGTCGCAAACTTCAGTAAATGATAAAAGATTTATTGATTTATTTCAAAAATTTAAAAGAAGTAATAATCAATCTGTATTAAAATTAAAAAGCTGGATTACATTATTAAAAGATAAAAACTACAATGTAGATTTAAACGAATTAAGAAATGTCTGAAGAACAAAAATTAATTAAAGTAACCATAGACGGCATTACCATAGATGTACCGGAAGGCACAACTATTTTAAATGCTGCACGATTAATAGGCCCGGAAGTAGCGCCACCTGCTATGTGTTATTATAGCAAATTGGAAGGAAGTGGTGGTAAATGCAGAACCTGCCTGGTAGAAGTAGCAGCCGGTTCTACAAAAGATCCGCGTCCGATGCCTAAATTGGTGGCTTCCTGCAGAACAAATGTGATGGATGGAATGGTTGTAAAAAATACGACCAGTGCAAAAACTCTCGATGCAAGAAGGGGAGTAGTGGAATTTCTATTGATAAACCATCCGCTTGATTGCCCGATATGTGACCAGGCAGGAGAGTGTTATTTGCAGGATCTTAGTTATGGCCACGGTGATGGCTTTACGCGGTATGAATTTAAGCGAAGAACATTTGTAAGAGAAGATATCGGGCCGCTTATTCAATTGCACATGACACGTTGTATCCTGTGTTACAGATGTGTATATGTGGCCGATCAATTAACCGATAAGCGTGTTCATGGAATCTTAGATCGCGGCGATCAATCCGATATTTCTACCTACATTTCCAGGGCAATTGATAATGATTTTAGTGGTAACATGATCGATGTTTGTCCGGTAGGAGCCTTAACAGACCGTACATACCGTTTTAAGAACCGTGTTTGGTTCTTAAAGCCACATGATGCACACCGCGATTGTGATAAATGTTGTGGTAAGGTGACCTTGTGGCAAAGAGGAGATGAAGTTTACAGAGTTACTTCCCGCAAAGATCCATACGGGGAAGTGCAGGATATTGATGGAAAAGCTGCCTGGATATGTAATACCTGCCGTTTTGATAAGAAGAAAACGTCTGATTGGGTTATTGAAGGACCTACTAAAATAGACCGTCATTCCGTTATTTCAGCCAATCATTATGAAGTAAAGGACATTCCTCCGGATCCTTTAAACCAGGTTTTGGCAGGTCGTGATCCACATTTATTAATGGATATATCCAAGGTGAGTGAGGTAAATGATAAAGATATAGATCTAAGCATCCTTCCCGGTCCGGCTACCTCTATTACATTTATTGAAAGAGACGAAGCGAAAGAAATAGCTGAGGCAGATATAGAGCGATTAGGAATTAATGATTTTAAAAAAGTACTATAATTAAAATAGTTTTTATACCATGTATATAAACCCGACCTTCCTGGCTGTAGATGCGGCCTTCATTATTGAAAAACTGGTTTTAATTGTAGCTGTTGTTACCGGTTCATTATTGATAGCGATGTATTGTACCTGGGGCGAAAGAAAAGTGGCTGGTTGGATTCAGGATAGAAGAGGTCCGAACCGCGCAGGTCCTTTGGGATTATTCCAACCTCTCGCTGATGGGTTGAAATTATTTTTTAAGGAAGAAATTATTCCCACACACGCTAATAAGTTTCTATTTGTATTAGGACCTGTTTTAGCGATGCTTACTGCCATCATGGTAGGAGCAGTTATTCCCTGGGGAAATAAAATAGATTTTTTTGGACGGGAAGTTTCCATGCAGATTGCAGACATTAATATCGGCATTCTCTATGTGTTTGGAGTCGTAGGCCTGGGTGTTTATGGTATCATGATTGGTGGATGGGCAAGTAATAATAAATACTCCTTGTTGGGTGCAATGCGTGCCGCGTCCCAAATTATCAGTTATGAGTTGGCAATGGGAATTTCGATTATTGCTTTACTCATGATCACAGGCACGCTTAGTTTGAACCACATGGTGGATCAACAAATAGATAAAGTGTGGTATGTGTTTTATCAGCCACTTGGTTTCCTTATCTTTCTGATATGTGCTTTTGCTGAAACCAACAGGACTCCCTTTGATTTGCCGGAAGCAGAAAATGAATTGATTGGGGGATACCATGCGGAATATTCTTCCATGAAACTTGGTTTTTATTTGTTTTCGGAATATATCAATATGTTTTTGAGCAGCGCAGTAATGGCTACCTTATATTTTGGCGGATATGATATTCCATTTGTAAATGATGCGAAACTGGTTGAAAGTATCGGACTTAACTGGACAGCGCTCTTACAACTTGTAGTTTTATTTGGTAAAATTCTAGGTTTCATATTCCTGTTTATGTGGGTGAGGTGGACGATTCCCCGTTTCCGGTATGATCAATTAATGAATCTGGGATGGAAAGTACTCTTACCTTTGGCGCTAATTAATATGTTCGTGACAGGTGCAATCATTTTAATAAAACAAAATGGCTGGCCTTTTTAAAAGAATAATTGCAAAAGAAAATTTGCAAGAGGAATAGAAAAGAACAGAGAGAAAATTTCCCGATTTAAACATAAACGTTAGAAATATTTAAAAAGATATCGTGATGCAAGCATTAACAAATAGAGTAAAACCGGTTTCCAGGGAACCAATGACGTGGGTGGAGCGCATGTACCTGCCTGCCATTTTTAAAGGCATGGTTATTACATTTAAACATTTATT
>JBBSUB010000016.1:0-33400 GCA_038235345.1 Chitinophagales bacterium | reverse complement strand
GAAGAATGAGCGGGAAAGGAAATCTTGAGATTTGGGCAAAGCCACTTATCACCACCATAAGCGGACAAATAGCCGTTACTCTTTTGAACAGAACAAAGAAGGACGCAGAAATTAGTTTTGAACCTGATTCACTTGGTTTAGTATCTGCCAAAGGCTACACCATACGCGATCTGTGGGCGAAAAAAGATTTTGCAAAATCAGACAGCAAGTAAGTTAATTTGACTGTTCCTGCAGATGGAGTGGTCGTTTTATAACTTGAAGGGACATCTAACCCGTTTATTGTGTTTCTGTATAAATAATTGCTATGCTTTTCAACATGTATAGCAGGTTCCCAACTTTCTTTTAAGTTGGTAACCTTTCTTCCAAAGCAAAGGTTACGAACTTTTACACCCATCTTAATAGCTCAAAGATCAAATTGTAAAGTGGGCAACCTGGTGCCAAACCTGTCCCCAAAATAAAACAAGCTCTTAACTTTGAACACAAGTTTATTTAGTTATTTTTACGAAAAATTTTATCAAAATGAATATATCGAATCGCGATAATAATAATATAACAGACATTCAATATGTACCTACAGGAGAAGCCTCCAGCAGCCGTTCATTTATTGCGAATGTCTTTATGTTGATGTTTGTGGCATTGGGCGTTTCAGCCTTATTTGCCTGGCAGTTTTCTGTGAGTGAGCAATTGCTTTCCTACCTGGTTACACCGACTGGCTTAAGCGGGTTAGGAAAAATAACCTTATTTGCTCCACTTGGTTTTGTGCTGATCATGTCTTTCGGATATCAGCGGCTTTCCTCCACTGCTTTGATGGCGTTGTTTTTAGCATATGCCATCATTAACGGAATCAGTTTCAGCTTTATCTTACTTGCATATACACCGGGCTCTATTTTAGGCGTATTTGTTACAGCATCCGCTATGTTTGGCGTCATGGCATTTATGGGTTATACCACCAACCAGGATCTGACCAAATTTGGTAAAATCCTCATGATGGGCGTTATTGGAATTGTAATTGCTTTAGTAGTGAATTATTTCCTGAAAAGCAGCCAGTTGGATTACATTATCAGCATTATCGGTGTAATGGTATTTACTGCACTTACAGCCTATGATGTACAAAAACTTAAAAGAATCGGTGAAGGCATCGCTCAGGACGGAACTGCCCTTGCCGGCGACGTTAAAAAGATGGCCATCATTGGTGCATTAACACTCTATCTTGACTTTATCAATATGTTCCTGTTTTTGCTTCGTCTGTTCGGAGACAGGAGATAGTTTGAAGTTTTTAGTTTGAAGTTTGTAGTTGGGGTTCTCCCGGTCGGGACGCATGTATTTTGGCGGCCTGAACGATCTTCTCATTAAGAATGAGCCCTGTCCGCAGGTGTTAAAATCGCGGCGTTAAAGAGTAAGTGAATTCGCTGAAAACTCACGGCTCACGGCTCACGGCTCATGGCTCAAAGCTAGAAGTTCAAACCTAATACCCACAACCTTCAACCTCATACCTCATAACAAAAAGCCCCAAACTCTCATTCAGGGCTTTTTTTATTTTAAAATTTCAAATTAGCTATTCGCTTCTTCAAATTTTCTTCTGATAATATTCAATGCTGCACCGGCTTTGAACCATTCAATCTGTTGTTTATTGTATGTATGGTTCACCTTGAAGGATTCGGAAGTTCCGTCAGCATGTTTTAGCACGACAGTTAGAGGAGTTCCTTCTTCGAAAGTATCCAATCCGTTGATATCGATAATATCATCTTCGCAGATCTTGTTATAATCTTCCTTATCGTCAAAGGTTATGCCTAACATACCTTGTTTTTTAAGGTTGGTTTCATGGATACGTGCAAATGAGTTTACCAGCACAGCTTTCACTCCAAGATGACGTGGCTCCATCGCCGCATGTTCTCTTGAAGATCCTTCTCCGTAGTTTTCATCACCCACTATTACTGAACCGATACCTGCCGCTTTATACACTCTTTGTGTATCAGGCAATGCGCCGTATTCGCCGGTTAGTTGATTCTTTACAAAATTGGTTTTTTCATTAAAGTAATTCACCGCGCCGATCAACAGGTTGTTACTGATATTATCCAGGTGACCACGATATTTCAACCATGGACCTGCCATAGAAATGTGATCAGTCGTACATTTTCCTTTCGCTTTAATAAGAAGTCTCAGATTATCAAAATCTCCTGATTTGTAGGCAGCGAATGGTTCCAGAATTTGCAAACGATCCGATTCAGGAGAAACGATCACAATTACACCACTTCCGTCTTCAGCCGGTTGCTGGTAGCCTGCATCTTCTACATCAAAACCTTTCAAAGGCATTTCAATTCCTTGTGGTTCTGTGAATTTTATTTTTTCACCTGCTTCATTTGTCAGGTAATCAGTCATTGGATTAAATGTAAGAGATCCCGCGATAGCTAAAGCTGTTGTTATTTCAGGCGATGCTACAAAAGCATGTGTATTTGCATTACCGTCATTTCTTTTCGCAAAGTTGCGGTTGTAGGAAGTTAAGATAGAATTTTTACGGTTCGGATCGTTGGAATGTCTTGCCCATTGGCCGATACAAGGTCCGCAGGCATTTGCCAATACCATTCCACCCATTCTTTCAAAAATATCCAGGTAACCATCTCTTTCTACGGTAAATCGTACCTGCTCCGAACCTGGTGTGATGGTAAATTCTGCTTTCGCTTTGATGCCGTTATCGGTAGCTTGTTTTGCAATAGAAGCAGCACGCGTAATATCTTCGTAAGAAGAGTTCGTACATGATCCGATCAAACCCACTTCCAATACTTCAGGCCAGTTATTCGCTCTAACTGCTTCCGCAAATTTAGAAAGAGGCCATGCCAGATCCGGTGTGAATGGTCCGTTGATATGTGGTTCCAGTTCTGATAAATTGATCTCAATTACCTGGTCAAAATATTTCTCCGGATTTTCGTACACCTCTTTATCTCCGGTAAGATCCGCAGCAACGCCATCAGCTAAATGAGCTACTTCAGCTCTGCCGGTTCCGTCAAGATATTCCTTCATTTTAGTATCGTAACCGAAGATGGAAGTAGTCGCACCTATTTCAGCGCCCATGTTACAAATGGTTCCTTTACCTGTGCAGGACAAACTTAACGCTCCATCTCCAAAATATTCTACAATCGCTCCGGTACCACCTTTTACAGTGAGTATGCCGGCAACTTTCAAAATAATATCTTTTGCTGAAGTCCAGCCGCTTAATTTTCCGGTAAGTTTTACACCGATTAATTTAGGGAATTTTAATTCCCATGGAAGACCCGCCATTACATCACAGGCATCTGCTCCACCAACACCAATAGCTATTGAACCAAGTCCGCCGGCATTTACTGTGTGTGAGTCAGTACCAATCATCAGACACCCCGGAAAAGCATAGTTTTCCAAAACAACCTGGTGAATAATTCCAGCGCCTGGTTTCCAAAAACCAATGCCGTATTTATCAGAAACGGAAGCAAGGAAATCATACACTTCTTTGTTTTGATCTTTTGCCCTGGAAAGATCCGCAGTAGCACCAACTTCAGCCTGGATCAGGTGATCGCAATGCACTGTTGAAGGCACAGCTACTTTGGTTCTTCCCGACTGCATAAACTGCAATAAGGCCATTTGAGCTGTTGCGTCCTGCATCGCAACTCTATCGGGTGCAAAGTTCACATAATCGATTCCTCTTTTAAAAGCCAGATCAGTTTTTCCTTCCCATAAATGTGTATAGAGAATTTTCTCTGTAAGAGTCAATGGGTGATTGACAACTTTACGCAATTCGTCAATTTTTTGGCTGTAGCCTCCGTAAAATTTCTCAATCATTTTAAGATCAAATACCATGTGCTAATTTGTTTTATGATTAATAAATGCGATATATCTAAAGATGTGCAAAATTAGTTAAAAAGAATGGCCATTCAATATGAAAAATATAATTGTAGAAATATGATTTTCTTATAACCGGTCAAGGATTCCCAATCTAATTTCCGGAGATAAATTTTACAACTTAAATCGCACAGATTCCCCGGGCTTTCGGAGGATAAAATAATTGGAACATAATTATATCTAATGTGCATTAGCTTGTTAAATATTAAATAGATCAGTCGTAAGCAACATTTTTAATTGAACATCGTTAATTTCCAGGGGAGATTTACTGTCTCACCCATTTTTGAATGAAAGTGGCTCTATTTTGGATACATAAAATTTAGGCGCATCCATCGTAAATTTCTTCCGGTTTTATAGCCAAAATGAGAATGTTTTTCTGTTGGAATAGAAGTTTGATAAAATTTGCGCTAAAAAAATCACCAAAAAAAATTACATTTGTATATGTATAAGATTAAAGATTATATTGAATGGCAGTTGTTTGGAGTTTGCTCCGCCATCGGAGAAAAGATGGGTGTTGCCACCTCCGCCATCAGAAGGTATTTTATTTACATATCCTTGCTCACACTTGGTTCCCCTATAATCTTTTATTTATTTTTAGCGTTTTGGATGAATGTAAAAAATTACATCAAAAATTCCAGGCGTAATCCGGTTAGATATTTATAGTTTGGAGTTTGAAGCTTGGAGTTCGGAGTTCGTAGTTCAGAGTTGAACAAAATTCGTTCTGAAAATCCATGCTTTCAATTCTTTAAATCCCTTCTCAAAATCGTTTGATTCATTCATTAACGCCTGCCTGCCATGGACGGTGTTTCACCAACCATCTCTTCGCGACATAAAAAGACCATCTATTTTCTTAGATGGTCATATCTGCAAATTTTATTTGATTAAAAGTAGAGTAAGAAATCGGCTCAAGGCTCATGGCTCGCAGCTGAAACCTAAAAGCTCAAACCTTACGGTTCAAAGCCGGGAACACTCCCACCTTACATCTCCCTCACACCACCCAAATTCAAAATCTTCCCTTTCTTCCAGGCTTTTAATTCCTTTTTAAAATTCTTTCTGTTTTGTTTGGTTAAATGTGGATCATCCAAAGAAATTAGATCCGGCCTGCCGGCATTTACCCAGGCGGTGTACCAAAAAGAAGAAGTTTCCTGAATTGCCTTACGAAGCTGGGATTCTACCATTCCATTTAATTCCTTGTGAAACATTGCAGCATATGCATCCGAAAATACGGGTGACCGAAAACTTAAAACTGTATTTCCGGCACTATCTTTTTTATACATCGTTTCCGGCGTAAAGGATTTGCGCACTTTCATTTCTGCTGCTAATAATTGAGGAATCAAGGCATGTGATTCTTCAATGATCTTCCAGGTTTCACCGGTAACGTTGTCAATATATTTTGCGGGCGCTACATTGAAATTATAATTTTGTCCAAATGCCGCAGGTAAAACCGATTCCCATAAAGCATGTACTCCCCGCTGATTTGTCTTTTGTCCATCATGGTTGGAAGAGGTATGCAGGGGCATAGTCGCATCCGCTATGTAATGGGATAATTCTGTGGAAATGAACAGTATTTCAGATTTGTTTCTTTTCTTAAAAGCTTCCGTGAGCTTTTCGGTCATATTTTGAATATACCAGGGAAGATATCCTGTTTTTTCAAGGAAAGCGCTGTCATATTTTGTATAGGCATCTTTGGTGGTTTTAGGGATAGAACTAATGGGGATTTTAAAATCTTCAATATCCACATAATGCCTTGGCCCTTCTACTTTATCATTGATCACATATTTTCTTAAATCGGGTACTACGGCTCCTTCTGTGATGAAATCAATATGGTTGTAATAGAATTTGATCATTCCGTCCGGTAAAGCAAAAACTGCTGATCTTGTAATGTGCTTGTGACCCCATGAACCCCACGCGTATACAATTGAAACACCGGAGCAAATTATTACCAGGATAAGTATGCTTTTAATGAGCTTTTTTTTCATAATGCTTTTAAAATTTGAGTGCGAAAATAGCTATTTTGTTTGAAGTAAAAATTGGGTGGTTGGAGTGGTTTAACATGCATTTAGTATGGTCGGTAATGCGACCAATTAAAATCGGTCGTTACAAAAGAACCATGCCTACGACATTTGCTTCATGTCGCGGTAATTATGAAGAGAGGAAAATGGATGTATTCAGCATATAATTATGCATAGAGGATTTTTGATTTTGTGATAGTTACTGCGTCAGGCAGGCTACGCTACCGATTAAAATCGATAGTTACAAAATAAATCATGCATACGGCATTCGCTTTATATCGCAGTCATTTTTTTGGGAAATGTCTTCACTCAAAACAATATTGCATGGAGTGTTCCTTGTTTTTTAAATACTGCGGCAGGCACTGCCATAGGCACGATCTATTTTGTAACAATGGAATTTATTCCGTTGCTGTTATGGCTTGCGTAATCCGTCTTTACCGCTGTCTGACCTGCGGTGCCGACAGCTAAATGATTTCGGTACAGGTCGGTACCGCAATCAGACCGGTTAAAGTTTAGGTTGCTATGCAGGACAGATTACGTGTATCGGTAAGTTTCAGATATCGGACCGGCTGAAATAGCTAATCCCCCCTTCACTTTAGCAAAACCAATCTCTCAAAAAATTGTATTTTTACTGATTAACTTTTTACAGATGGAAATACTCCCCGGCCCATTATTAAAATACATTGATTCTCCTGCTGATTTGAAAAAACTGAATCGTAAGCAATTGCACCAGGTTGCGGATGAACTGCGCCAATACATCATCGATGTTGTGAGCGTGCACGGCGGACACTTTGCTGCCAGTCTGGGTGTGGTGGAATTAACGGTGGCGCTTCATTATGTTTTTAATACTCCCTATGATCAATTGGTTTGGGATGTAGGTCATCAGGCTTATGGACATAAGATCCTGACCGGGCGGCGGGATAATTTTAGCTCAAACAGAAAATATAAAGGTTTAAGCGGTTTTCCAAAAAGATCGGAAAGTGAATATGACACCTTTGGAGTAGGACATTCCTCTACTTCTATTTCAGCGGCATTGGGCATGGCCATGGCATCTCATTACAAAGGAGAGAATGATCGTCAGCATGTTGCCATTATAGGTGACGGCGCGATGACCGCCGGACAGGCATTTGAAGCGATGAATCACGCGGGGATAGAAAAGTCAAACCTGCTCATTATCCTGAATGATAATTGCATGAGCATTGATCCGAATGTGGGGGCGCTCAAGGAATACCTGACGGATATTACTACCTCTCAAACGTATAATAAATTACGCGACGATTTCTGGAAAGCTTTGGGCAAATTGCCCGGAAAACATTTTTCGAGAAGAATGGTGTCTAAAATAGAAGCATCACTAAAGGGATTGGTCAGTAAGAGCAGTAATTTGTTCGAATCCTTTAATATCCGCTATTTCGGGCCTATTGACGGGCATAATATGACCAACCTGGTAGATACGCTGAATAGTTTGAAAGATATCCAGGGACCTAAGATCCTGCATATAAAAACAGTAAAAGGAAAAGGGTATATCCAGGCGGAAAAAGATCAAACCAAATGGCACGCGCCGGGATTGTTTGATAAAATAACCGGGGAGATTTATAAGAAGCATTATGATCTTCCGCAACCACCAAAATATCAGGATGTATTTGGCCATACCATCATAGAACTTGCAAAAGAAAACGACAAGATCATGGGTGTGACGCCAGCTATGTCCAGCGGATGTTCCCTGAAATTGATGATGGATGAAATGCCTGACCGGGCATTTGATGTAGGGATTTGTGAGCAGCATGCTGTTACACTGAGTGCCGGTCTTGCTACGCAAGGAATGCGGGTGTTTTGCAATATCTATTCTTCGTTTATGCAACGGGGTTATGATCAGATGATTCATGATGTGGCTATCCAAAACTTGCCGGTAATATTTTGCCTGGATAGGGCAGGATTGGTGGGAGAAGATGGCCCGACGCATCATGGTGCTTTTGATATTGCCTACATGCGCTGCATTCCAAATATGATTGTGAGCGCGCCAATGAATGAAAGCGAATTAAGAGACCTTATGTACACTGCGCAGTTAGAAAGTACGAAAAGTCCTTTTTCCATCAGGTATCCACGCGGACAAGCTACAAAAGCAAACTGGAAAACACCGATGGAAGAAATTAAAATTGGTACAGGAAGAAAGTTAAAAGAAGGGGAGGAAATCGCAATATTATCTTTTGGTCATCCCGGAAATGTGGCGGTGGAAGCGATTCGTGATGTAGCGAGAGAAGGGATAAATGTGGGACATTATGATATCCGTTTTGTGAAACCTTTAGATGAGCCTTTATTGCATGAAGTATTTTCGAAGTATTCTAAAATAATTACGATTGAGGATGGAACTGTTGTTGGTGGTTTTGGATCGGCTATTTTGGAGTTTATGAATACGCATCATTATACTGCCGAAGTGAAAATTCTTGGAATACCCGATCATTTTATTGAACACGGTTCTCCTAAAGAATTGTATGATGAAATTGGTCTGGATGCAAACCATGTAGCAGAGGCAATTCGCGATATACATACCATTGATGTAAATAAATTGATAGAGTTTAAATAGTTTCTAGCCACAAAAATCATTGACTTTTAGTTGAATTGCAGGTTTTCTTAAACCATGTGAATGATTTAAATTGTAAAATAAATTAAACGGCTTTCTTGTACATTTAATAGATTTAATTTTCAGCATCCGGCACAAATATTCTTTTATGACTTCTCAGGAGAAAGCGGTTTATGAAAAATTCATGCAGGAATGTATTCGTCTCGCACTGATTGCAAAGCAACGAGGAGATACTCCCGTTGGATCCATCCTGGTGCAAAATGGGAAAATAATTTCAGAAGGGATTGAAGGCGGAAAAACACACAAGGATATTACCTTTCACGCGGAAATTGAAGCTGTGCGAAATGCGGTAATAGCATTGGGTAAGACAGATTTATCTGACAGTATTATGGTTACTACGCATGAGCCCTGCATCATGTGTTCCTATGTAATCCGGCATCATAAAGTCAGGCAAATAATTATTGGTTTAACGGTTTCGGATGTTGGCGGTTACAGTTCCATTTATTCGATACTAAAAGATACTTCGGTTATTAAATGGATTCCTGCACCGGAAGTAATTACAGGAATTCTGGAAAAAGAATGCATGGAATTAAAAAGTGGCTAACGAAAAGAATCCTCCGCACAGGTGATTTCTGATTCTCCCATTTTTTTAAGTTGAAAATTATTTACGACGCATTTTGGATAAGGCTCTGTATTGGGTTGTTATTAACAATTACGCTACTAATTTTGCGCTCAATTTTTAATTCAACCTAAATAACAAAATGAAAAAAATCTTACTCTTAATGACCGCTGTAATGGGTTTAGCTCTTGCTTCAAAAGCACAAAGTTTTGGATTTCAAAAAGGTGATGGACTGCTTGAAGGTGCCATTGGTGTTAATTCAACAGACCATAAAAGAACACAACAAAAGACTACTACCTTTTCTCTCTCTCCAAAAGTTGGCTATTTTATTACAAATAAAACTGCCATCGGAGCCCGGGTTAGCTATGACCAAGCCAAAAACACGAATTACTCAGGTACCAATGAAACTTACGACCTGACAAATGGCATGGGCGTTGGTGTGTTTGTTCGTCATTATTTCCTGGAAATCGGACCCCGTTTTAAAGCCTATGGCGAAGCCGGATTAGGATACAGCAATGCAGGTGGTGAATTCAATAACGGTACTACGACCGTAAAGTATGACAAAAACAATACTATCGGAATTAACGGTGGTGTGGGTGCTAACTTCTTCCTGACTGATAATATTGCTATTGGTTATCAGTTTGCCAATGTAATTGGTTTTAGCACAACCAAAGCAAATACAAGTGGTGCTAAGGCCTCCAATAACTTTAATGTTAACCTGAACAGCTTCGGTAACTTTTTTAGCACAGGACAGTTCAGTCTGACTTTCAAATTATAATCAATCGCATTTTTATAAAGCACATAGCCGGCACTTACCATTAGATAGTGCCGGTTTTTTTGCTATTTCCAATTTGAATAATTGTATCCATCTTTTTAAATCAATAAGATTCTATTGATAATTTAGTTTAGGTAACTTTGCCTTCCGCTAAAAAGGTTAGGAATTTTCTATGGAAAATATTTACCTCTTAATATTGATAGGTTTTTTAATTGGCTCTATTGGAACCCTGATCGGAGCCGGCGGTGGATTTATTTTAGTTCCTCTTTTAATTCTGACTACCAGTTTTGATCCCAACGCTATTACTTCCATTTCAATGGCTGTGGTAGCCTGTAATGCAATTTCAGGATCATTTGCTTATATACGCGCCAAAAAAGTTGATTATAAAGCAGGGGTTATTTTTGCGATTTGTACGATTCCCGGTTCTATATTGGGTGTACTAACGACCAAGGTTATCCCAAGGCATACCTTTGATCTGATCTTTGGAATTGTTTTGCTTGGATTATCCATATTTCTTTTTTTTAAAGGTGGAAAAAGAAAAGCAGAAGATCAAGTTGTGCATTATAAAAAAGGACTTGTAAAACAAGAGTTGACCGACAGAGCGGGAAAACATTATTCTTACTCCTATAATATCCGTTACGGCATGATCTTAAGTGTTTTTGTCGGCTATTTTTCTCCTTTATTAGGAATAGGCGGAGGAATTATTCACGTTCCGGCCATGACAGAATGGTTGATGTTTCCTGTGCATATCGCTACGGCTACATCACATTTTATATTGGCGATCATGGCTACAGTAAGTGTTATTACGCATTATTTTGAAGGAAGTTATAATGATCCAACCGTCGTGAAAATGGTCATAGGATTGGCTATCGGTGTGATTCCTGGTGCTCAGTTAGGAGCATATCTCTCTAAGCATGTAAAAGATAAGATTATTATTCGCTCCCTGGCTTTATGTTTAGGTATTGTTGCCATCAGGATTTTTGTTTCGGGATTTATGGGTTCGTAGGGTTGAATGTTTCATGTTGAATGCTGTTGGCGTTGAATACTTTGTGTTGAATGTTTCACGTTGAATTGTTGAATTGCCGTATTGATGAATTGTTGTGTGACTGCCTGATTTCTGGGGCTTAATAAAAAGTATTTTAACTACTGGAAATAATATATAAATGCCTGTAGAAAAGATGGGTTCTTGATTCTCTGCTTATTCACAGAAGCATGCTATTTTACTGCCGGATCTTCCATTCCTGTATTTATTCAAAATGTATTCGAAAAAATAAAATTTTATTAAGAAGATATAGGCATAAACATAAATGAGGAAGACATATAGTTTGAAATTGATTTTCCTAATATCTTAAATCTGTCAACCAAAACTAATACCATCTTTATTTATAAAATAGTCCGAAGGACATTAAGTAAATATTAGATGGTATTATGCCGATTTATGAACTTCCTTTGGACTATTTACTATTTACATTCGGTATAAAATATAATAAAAATGAATGCAGACACATTTACCAGTAAAAGTTCCAAAGAAGTAAAAATAATATCCGTGGTATCCATTGTGTTATTGGTAATGATCATTGGATCAGTAATATTGATGAATGTTTCGGGTATGGCTCTTGTAACCCGTCTAATTATTGTTGGATTTATTTTTCTGGCATTTCTGTATTTCTTTTCCACATCCTTAAAAAAGATCATCATAGAAAAAGATTCTATCGTTTTGGATAAAAATTTCGGCAAGGAAAAAACAGGTCTACAAACCGTTTCAAAAACGGAACTTCTGGCGTTTTCTAATTTAACCACAACCTATGGTAGTAAAGGAATATTTGGATATAATGGACGTTTAACGGACGAGTCTAAAACGTTGGTGAATGACCGGAGAAAAATGGTCAAGATTTATACTCCAGACAAAAACTATATCATAAGCTGCGATGAACCGGAAAGATTGGTTATAGAAATTAAGAAGAGAAAGGAATTATTAAAGTAGGTTTATTCTTACAATCATTTGGCAGAAAAAGAATCTTTTCTGACATAAATTTCTACGGAAGGTAACCAAAACAGTTTAGCCATTATACGGCAATCTTGCTACTTAGCTTATCAATATCTTCAGAGACCTTTTGAATAAAAAGCAATTGTTCTTTAAGATCTGCATCGGTTTCTTTAATGACCGGTGGAGTTTCGGGCAGCAGTTTTGTATCCTCTGCCAGGGTAGAAGGATCAATTTTTTTAAGGCTTCTTTCCAATACTTCTGTTATCCGCTTCACCCGGCTGATGATTTCCCCTGAGACTCTTTGTTGGGTTTTAAAAAAGGAAGCCGTAAGGCTGGCAATATTGGAAGACAGAACATGATTTAAAACCACGAATTCATAAATTTCCTTGCGATGCAATTGCTTGCTTTTTGGTTCACTCAACATCCGGTGCAGGGCTGCCGATAGGTTGGCAGTTGCAACAAATAATTCCTTTCTTACCAGTTTGTATTCCAGCGTAGAGATATCCATTCCTAAAAATATATCCCGTAGTTTTTTTAAATAATGAATATTGGCTGTCAAGACCCCGGACATATTTTTTTGAATGTTTCTTGATTCCCAATGTGGAAATAGAAAATAACTGGCAAGAAATGCCAGAAGGGAGGCAATGGCCGTATCCGCCAGTCTTTCACTGGCAATATCCACAGCGCCCAATCCAAGCAGGTGAAATAAAATGAGTACATAAGGAGTAAGGAAAATAACCATGACAATGTAATTAATCCGTACGAATGTATAGGTGCCCAACATGGAAAGAACAATGAATCCAACTAATATATACGGGTCTTTAATAAATCCAATGATGAGTAAACCAATAATACCACCACCGATTGTGCCGATAAGCCGGTCGAAATTTCGTTCTTTCGTAAGACTGAAACCTGGTTTTAAAATAATTATAATTGTCATCAATATCCAGTAACTGTGGTGTCCTGTGGAAATTAATTTTGAAATCATGAAGCCCACACCACAAGTGATCATAACCCGCAGGGAGTGACGGAATATGGAAGATTCCATGGTAAGATTGTTCTTTAAAACAGTTCCGTTTATTTGTTGATGTGAAACGAAACGGGAATAATCTTTTTCTGAACGAAATTGTTTTTTTCCTGAAAGATCCTCTGCAAAATATTTTAGAATTTCATCTACCTGTTCACTCAGATTCCGGATATTGACCAAAATCTTTTTAAGCATAAAGGTGCTTCCCTGGTCCTGTAAATTATCAATTTTAATTTTAAGCTGATCCAGCGCATGAATCGTATCAAATTCGCGTTTATAGGAAGTATTCGAATGAATCGCCTGGGCAATACCTTTCATTTGGGTGGCAATCTTCTCGACGATCGTTCTTACATCTTCCAATATTCCTGATGATCCATATCTTTCTCTAAGAGAAGAATAATCATACCAGGTAGCCATAATATTTTCAAATAGATCTACTACATAGGTAAATGTAAGCACCAGTACCCGGCCATAATGTGTGGATTCCTTTAGCAATGCCCGGTTTTTAAAAAGAAGTTCCCGGACAGTATCTTGTTTTTCATTAACGACCACTTGCTGGTTCAGTAATTTTCTGTATTCTTCCTTTAGATCGGATTTAGTATCGTATAATTCAGATTTAATTAAAAGGTAATTGGCTGTTTCGTTAATACAATCTCCTAAGGCCCGCTGTGCCGGACGGTAAGGAGTTAACCGGTAAAATAATAAAGCGATGATCATATACCATATTCCGCCAGCCAAAACAAGCAAACTTTGTGTAAGCACTTCTGCTGCAGGTACATCCTTTGCCATACGCAGAATCATGATTAAAAGAGCTGCTGTACCAATGGATGCCGCCCGGCTGCCATATACTGAGAACATGGAAAAGAAAAATGTGGAAGCCAGAATAAGAATGCCCAGCGTAATAAAATGCACATTCAAATAGCCGGTTAGAAGCGCCATTATAAAGATAAAAATATTACAGTACAACATACCGTTACGCTTGTGTACGACTGGGCCCGGTCCATCGCTGATACTCACGCACAAAGCCCCGATAGAAAGAACATATCCAATTTCCAAATGCCCAAAATAGCCAAAAAGCAGGGCGGGCGTAATGATTTCCAACGTAACACGGATACCATCCGCCAGGTTTTGACCGAATAGAAAATATTTAAACTGTTGGACTTTTTCCATGAATTGCAAAGAAAGTTACAAATATCCACTTCTGGCTTTTAGTTTTTTATGTATCTTCTTAGTTGTCAGTTAAACCATCGCCTTTTTTCTATTCAATAAATTTTCTATAAACGTAATCTAAATCATATTTATTGAGCCCTGAATGGTTTAAATTTGCACCATTAAATATTATAATGAATACGAAAGAAGAAATATTAAAAGAGGTTGTCATAAAATTTGCCGGTGACAGTGGTGATGGAATGCAACTTACAGGAACACAATTTACAAATAATACTGCCCTGATGGGCCTTGACCTGGCTACATTTCCGGATTTTCCGGCAGAGATACGGGCTCCCCAAGGAACGATTCCGGGTGTGAGCGGATATCAACTGCGATTTTCGAGTGACAGGATATTTACACCTGGGGATTCCTGTGATGTTCTGGTTGCAATGAACGCAGCTGCGCTTAAGACAAATTTAAGAGCGATAAAGCAGGGTGGTAAAATCATTGTGAATGTAGATGGATTTGATGCGAAGAACCTGCGTTTAGCAAATTATCCGGATGGAGTAAATCCTTTGGAAGATAATAGCCTGGATGATTTTGAGGTTATCCGGATGGATGTTACAAAAATAACCCGTGAAGCGCTGAAGGAATTTACCATGGGTACGAAGGAGAAAGATCGTGCAAAGAATATGTTTGTCCTTGGTTTTTTATATTGGATGTATAACAGGGATATGGATAATACCATTCGCTTTTTAAAAGAAAAATTTTCTAAAAATGAGGTGATTCGCGAAAGTAACCTCAAGGCCTTAATGGCCGGATATAATTACGGTGATACGACAGAAACTTTTACAACCAGGTACTCGGTACAGAAATCTATTATGCCCACGGGAACTTATAGAAGTATTATGGGAAACCAGGCAGTTGCTTTTGGGTTGATCGCTGCTTCGCAGAAAAGTAAACTCCCTTTGTTTTTGGGCACTTATCCCATTACGCCTGCCAGTGATATTTTGCATGAATTAAGCAAGCACAAATCCTTTGGTGTAAAAACCTTCCAGGCTGAAGATGAGATAGCCGCAATTAGTTCTGTTATAGGTGCTTCTTATGGAGGAAGCCTTGGTGTAACGACTACCAGTGGACCCGGAATGGCGTTAAAAGCAGAAGCAATGGGCCTGGCGGTCATGTTGGAAATTCCTTTGGTGATCTGTGATATTCAGCGGGGTGGTCCATCTACAGGTTTGCCAACGAAAACGGAACAAAGTGATTTATTACAAGCCTATTACGGACGAAACGGGGAATGTCCTATGCCGGTTATATCAGCATCTACACCGAGTGATTGTTTTTTTGCGGTATATGAAGCTGTAAGGATTGCTGTGGAGCATATGACTCCGGTGATATTTATGAGCGATGGATATATTGCGAATGGGGCAGAACCCTGGAAGTTTCCTCAAAGCAAAGATCTTGGGGCTATAAAAACAAATTTCAAAACAGAATTGGGGCATGGAGAGGACGTATTTCAACCGTATTTAAGAGATGAAAAACTTGTGCGCTCATGGGCAGTACCGGGTTTTGCAGGTTTGGAACATAGAGTAGGAGGCTTGGAGAAACAGAACATTACGGGAAATGTGAGTTATGATCCCGAAAACCATCAGTTGATGGTAAAGATCCGTCAGGAAAAAATCGATAAAATTGCCGATTATATTCCTGAACAGGAAATAGATAATGGACATGATTCAGGTAAAGTTTTGGTGTTAGGATGGGGAAGTACTTATGGTGCCATAAAAAGTGCGGTGAATGAATTGGTGCAGGAAGGAGAGTCAGTTGCACATGTGCATTTACGTTATATCCGTCCATTTCCAAAGAATCTGGGGGATATCATTAAGAATTTTGAAAAAGTATTGATTCCGGAATTAAATAACGGGCAACTAATTAAAATTATCCGGGACCAATTTCTTGTAGATGCAAAAGGATTAAATAAAATTATGGGTGTGCCTTTTGTGAAACAGGAGATTTTGGATGAGGTGAAGAAGATGCTTAAGTAAAGGTGTGAGATATGAGCGAAAAGTTGCGAGTTATAAGGAATCAACTATGAGCTTTTGGTCTTCGTTTTTAGATACTGCCACGAAAACCATACAATAAACTATAATTTTCGAACAATCTCCGGACTCGGAACTGCTGTTACCTCCGATCTCTTCCTAGTGTAATCCCTAATTTTAGACTAAGAGAAATATAGGCATCTTTATTTGGGTTTCCACGGATTCCATTTGGATGAGCTGTGCTGTATTCTGCACCAGGTATGTGACGATCATTTAATAGGATAGCATGAATTAATTCATTTCCGGTCAGGTGATTGGCAAATACAGAAGGTTCTATGTATTTTCCGCTTACATCATCCAGGTAGTCGGTCGTGGTAATACGATATAAAAATTCTGCCCGTACGTTTATAATAGGGGTAATGTCATATCTTGCTCCTATCCCAATCGGGAAGTTAATCCCTGAAAGTTTGTATTCTTTCACATTCGGATATTCCGGAAATCCCTGACCTTCTGTATGTAATGGTTTAAGATCAATCATTTGGCCATCCAATTTAGTTCTTGGATTAAATTTAAAAAAACCTACTCCGCCAACGATATATGGTGCAACTAATGGTGGAAACTTATCCTGATTATAATGTCCAAACGCTTCAAAAGGATGTAATTCTACGACGGCTATAAATTCTGTGATCGGGCTTTCGAAACTTAAATTTCTTTCATATCGACCGATAGTGCTGGCTGCAACCTTCTTTAAAACACTATCAGCCCCGCTAATTTTACCAAATGTGGCTTCTATTCTTAAACTGATTGCATTTTTAAACATTACTCCAAAAAACGCACTCCCACTTAAATTAGTATTCTTTAAATTGAAATCTTTCATTCCTTTTTTTCCCACTCCTTTCCTTCCTCCTACATCTGTCATCGAATTCATAGCGCCAATGGATCCGCCAAATTCATAGACAATATCCGCTTCATAATAATCATTGTTATAATAGTAGTATTGTGCCTTCAATTGGCTGCCGGCGACCATCAAAAGGAAGAAAATAAGGAATTTATTTTTCATAATACACGTATCATTTTTTCAAGCGGGCTAATTTTTTTATAATAATATTAAGCCTTATTTTTCAAGGTTTGGCTTAATGATGTTCTGGTAATATTTACAAACCGACCGTAAACCGCAAATGCTACATTTTGGTGTTCTGGCTACACAAATATAACGTCCATGCAATATTAACCAATGATGGGCTATATAAATTAAATCTTGCGGAATATTTTTGATCAATTGTTTCTCTGTTTCCAGAACAGTTTTAGCTTTTACCAATCCTATCCTGTTTGATACGCGGAATACATGTGTGTCCACGGCCATGTTTGGCTGATTGTCCACTACAGAAGTGATCACGTTAGCTGTTTTTCTGCCTACACCAGGCAGTAAGATCAACTCTTTTACTGTCATTGGAATTTCACCCTTAAAATCATTCACGACCATCTTCGCCATACCAATCAGGTGATTTGTTTTATTATTCGGGTAGGAAATACTTCTAATCAATTCAAATAAATCCTCTGTTTTGGCTTCGCTTAAGGATTCTAAATCGGGGTATTCTTCAAATATTTTAGGTGTTGTGAGGTTCACTCTTTTATCTGTGCATTGTGCAGAAAGGATTACCGCAACTAATAATTGAAAAGGACTGTCATAAATTAATTCTGTTTTAGCATCCGGGCTGTTCAAAACAAAATAGTTAATTACAAATTGATATCTTTCTTTCCTTGTCATATAAAAAAATCCCACCGGTTAGGGTAGGATTCTAAAGTTAATTAATTTTTTTTCTAAATAGAATGCAATTGCTTTTGTTTTTTGTTCGCGTATTGCATAATATTTTTAATTGTCTGTAATCTCGGAGAGAGTCTTACCTGCCCCTCTTCTAAATTGGAATAAGTGTTTTTTAACTTCTCATATTCATCTTGCAGGTTAGTATCTATTTGCAAGGCAGCATTAATACGTGCTGTTTTTTCAGTGGAAGTTTCCTTATACAGGTACCTTACCAGGTCTTCCGGAGTAATTTTCATCATAAAAAAAGTGTGACTTTAATAAAAAATATAAATTCTATCCGTAAGTAAAACGCAGTCGGAACTTAAATATTGTTTAAGATGATTCTATTTTAACAAAGATGAGTCTATTTTAACAATATACAGATCTTCATTCTCTTTTTTCATCATGTATTTCTCCCTTGCATATTTCTCCAGGGTTGCAGGATTATTTTTTAGTTGATCCAATTCTTCCCTGGTTTCCATAATTTGCCCGGATAATAATTGCTCACTTTTTTCCAGATTGTTCAACTCCTGCACTTTTTGAATTTGCAATGGAATATTATTCCGGTCAAAGAACAACATCCAAATAGCGAATGCTGTTGCGGCGAGCAAATACTTATTAGTAAATATGAGACGAATCTGTTTCAAATCGGTGTTTAAATTATTTCTTCAAATCGTGTTTTAAAATAGAACTTTTTAAATTTTAAATGAACTACTTCCCAAATTTAATTTTTCCTTTTGGAAAAATAGCACTTTCACCTAACATTTCTTCAATTCTTATTAACTGATTGTATTTTGCTATTCGGTCTGTACGGCTTGCAGAGCCTGTTTTTATCTGTCCGCAATTTAATGCTACGGCTAAATCTGCAATCGTTGTATCTTCAGTTTCACCACTTCTGTGACTCATCACAGTATTAAAACCATTTTGTTGGGCAAGAGAAACTGCATTGATCGTTTCTGTAAGAGTTCCAATCTGGTTTACCTTTACAAGTAAGGCATTCGCTGTATGTTCATCAATCCCACGTTGTAATCTTTTTACATTTGTTACAAACAAATCATCACCCACTAACTGGATTTTCTTTCCTAGCCGATCAGTCATCAATTTCCAACCTGCCCAGTCATCTTCTGCCATACCATCTTCAATGGAAATAATCGGATATTGTTTTACCCAGTTTTCCCAGTAATCAACCATGGCTTCTGACGTTAATTTCTTGCCATCTGATTTATGGAAATGGTATAATTTTTTATCCGCATCATACATTTCACTTACTGCCGGATCCATAGCTATTCCGATCTGACTACCTGCTTTGTATCCTGCTTTTTCAATTGCTTCCAAAACGGTTTCAATTGCTTCTTCATTGCTTTGGATGTTTGGTGCAAATCCACCTTCATCTCCTACATTTGTGCTATAACCTTTCTTCTTTAAAACGGATTTCAAAGAATGGAAAATTTCTACTCCCCAGCGAAGTGCTTCACTAAAAGAATCCGCTCCAACGGGCATCACCATAAATTCCTGGAAATCTATTTTGTTATCAGCATGTGAACCTCCGTTCAGGATATTCATCATAGGCATAGGAAGAGTCCGTGCATTCGTACCTCCTACATAGCGATAGAGCGGCAGGTCTGCCTCCATAGCTGCTGCTTTAGCAACAGCCAAACTTACCGCCAGGATAGCATTTGCACCTAATTTTCCTTTATTTTCTGTACCATCAAGTTCCAGCATTGCATGATCAATACCAGCCTGATCTGCAACATCCCATCCGAGAAGTTGATCGGCAATTTGGATATTTACATTTTCTACAGCTTTCAGAACGCCTTTTCCATCATATACTTTTTTATCATTGTCTCTCAATTCCATAGCTTCGTGTACGCCTGTACTTGCTCCGGAAGGTACTGCTGCCCGACCCATTTTCTCCGTTTCTGTTATTACTTCTACTTCCACAGTTGGATTTCCCCGGCTGTCTAAAATCTGGCGTGCATGTACGCTTGCGATGTAACTCATTTTTTTATATTTAGGTTTTTTATTAGGTTTTAGGTATCAGGTTTCAGCTATCAGGAATAAATTTCGAAGATCAAAGTCTTAACTACAAACTACAAACCTCAAACTACAAACTATAAACTAGCCGGCACCGTCAATTCCCTGAAAATCTCTTCCAGACTATTGCTTTTACTTTGCAAAGAAAGGATATCTAAATTATTCTCTACGCTGAATTCCAATAAAAGTTTTTTTACTTTTTCCGGATTGGAAGTATGAATAGAATATTGATTGTTTTCCCTAGTTACTTTTTCAACGGTTTCAAGATTGCTCAATATATCGATATCTACATTTTTTGCAAAATGAACAACAACTACCTGCGCATCTTTATTCAATGATTGAAGATTCTTCAAAGTATCATCGGCTACTATATTTCCACGGTTTATTATAATGACCCGGTCACACACTGTTTCTACTTCCTGCAGAATATGGGATGAGAATAAAACCGTCTTATTTTTTCCCAGGTTTTTGATCAGTTGGCGGATCTCCACAATTTGATTTGGATCAAGTCCGCTTGTGGGTTCGTCTAAAATTAAAATTTTGGGATCATGTATCAGTGCCGCTGCCAGGCCTACTCTTTGTTTATATCCTTTACTCAGTTGCCCTGTTTTTTTATTGCTTTCCAACGTTAAGCCGGTTAGTTTTATCACTTCTTCCACACGCTCCTGAACATGTTCGATTATATGCAGGGAAGCAATAAAATAAAGATATTCCCTTACATACATCTCATAATATAACGGATTTGCCTCCGGCAGATAGCCGATATTCTTTTTTGCCTCCAGCGGATCACTGTTCACATCAATCCCATTAACTAAAACACTGCCTGAATTTGCTATAAGATACCCGGTGATGATCTTCATGGTAGTGGATTTTCCCGCACCATTTGGTCCAAGGAATCCCACTATCTGGTTGTCATTTGCAGTAAAGGAAATATTGTTTACAGCTTTTTGATCACCATAAAGTTTTGTAAGATTTGATACAACTATTGACATGTGGCGCAAATATAAAACAAATTATTTCCGGAAATTCGACCCCGGAGAGAGTATATTTTTTTCTCCGGGGATTGGATGCTAATTTATTAATTATCTTGTTTAGGTGGTCTTTTAGGTTGATTCCGGCCTTGTACCGGTGTATTCCTGGGCCCGGCATTGGGATTGTTTTGTCTGTTCGGCCTGTTCTGGCTGTTCTGGCTGGCCGGATCATTGGGATTATTGGCAGGCCTGTTTGGTCGTTTGCCTTGTGCAGGCCTTTGTTCAGTCCCTTTTTGCGGCTCATTTCTACCTTGTGGCCGGTTACTTTTTGTTTGTGATCTGCGGTCAGTATCTCTTTTTCTGCGGGAATTTTTTTCCAGGGATTTTAAGGTGATCTGTCCTACCACATCTACAAATTCCGGCTCTACCTCTTTCATTTTCTCACTGACTATTTCCACCGTTTCCAATACATCCGGTTTAATACCTTCTTTATTCTGAGCCTTTATTTTCTTGACAGTTTCTATGCTGATCGGGTAGTATTTTGTACTTCCCGGCGTAGAATACCACATCAGGTTTCTAAAAATATCTTTTTTCACCAGGATGGCTCTTCCTTTGGCCAGTTCAAGCACATCCGCATCGTCAGGAAAGTTTTTTAATGCATCCAGATAAGTATCCAATTCATAATTTAAGCAACATTTTAACCGCCCACATTGTCCGCTAAGCTTCGTTTGGTTAATACTTAAATTCTGATAGCGTGCAGCATTTGTATTCACACTTTTGAAATCAGTCAACCAGGTAGCACAACATAGTTCGCGGCCACAGCTTCCTATTCCGCCTACTTTTCCAGCTTCCTGACGTGCACCTATTTGCTTCATTTCCACCTTTACCTTAAATTCTGAAGCATAAATACGAATCAATTCCCTGAAGTCAACTCTTTCATCCGCGATATAGAAAAATGTTGCTTTACGTCCATCGGCCTGTATTTCTACTTCGGCCATTTTCAGATCTACATTCAATTGCCGGGCTATGGCGCGGCTTCTGATTAATGTTTCTTTCTCCCGGGCTTTATTTTCTCCCCACTTTTCAAGATCAGTGTCTGTCGCCAAACGCAATATCTTTTTAATTTCCGAACTGTCTTCTTTAACTCCCCTCTTTTTCAATTGCATGCGTACTACTTCCCCGGTCACGCTAACTTCTCCTACATCAAATCCATTTACACCTTCAAGAGTAATCAGATCGCCTTTTTCAAAATAATTAAGTGTGCTGTTTCTATAAAAATCTTTCCTGCTACCCTGGTTGAATGATACTTCTACCACCCGGCAATCACTTTCAGGATCGCTGAAAGGAAGATTTGCAAGCCAGTCATGAACATTCATTCTGTTACACCCGCCGGTGTTGCAAGTGCCATTGCTTTTGCAACCACTTGGCTGGCCGCCTTTTCCTGTACTACAACTATCGCATCCCATATAAATAAAGTTAAAAAAAGTAAATAATAAATAAATGACAGGAAGTTTATTACAGGCAGATGCGTACAAATTATTGACCTTCTGATTCCCCTAGAGTGTATTACCAGTTCTTTGAAAAATAACTAAAATCGTTATTGGTAATAATGAATTCGTTCTATAAAATAGAGTTTGTTCGATCGAAAGTGTATAGGAAATAAGTTGTTTCAATATAGAAGTACTTTTGTCATCTGCGCATAAATCATTTTCCTCAATTGACCAAAATTAACGAATTTTCTTTGATAATATGATAGAGTCGTATCGTTAAAGCATGGAATAACATTTTACCGTGGGCATTCCGTTCAATGTAATACATTGCTTTCTCGAGTTCGTTTACAATAGCTTCCTGAGCTTCCATACTGCACATATTATTTAATCGTTGTGCAAAATCCTTTTGCTCCGGTGAAATAGATTCCAGGTTTTCATCCGGTAAATACCGCACCTTCAGTGCCTGCTGCAGTAAATGAATAAAGTATTTTAGAAATTGTTTTTGTTTTTCCCTGCCCAGTTTACTGATATCTTCTATCCATTTTAATTGTGCATTCGTATTTCTTTTCCAGATCACATTGAGCCATGACCGGATAGCTTCCTCCCAATCCTCTTCTGTGTTTTGGAGCAATTTTAGGGCTTCCAGGTAATTCCCTTCAGCAATAGCAGCAATTTGTATTGCTTTATCCGGTGCAATCTCTTTTTCAATCAATGCTTTTTCAATTTCAGCATCGCTGAAAAGAGGCACTTTTATTAATTGTGTTCTTGATAAAATGGTGGGCAGAATGGCACTATCATCTGATGCTACTAATATGAAAATAGTATTCGCCGGAGGCTCCTCTATTAATTTTAAAAGTTTATTTCCTGCGGCTGCTAAAAATTCGGGCATCCACATAATTAAGATCTTATAATTTCCTTCAAAAGATTTTAAACTTAATTTCCTGCTGATATCATCACATTCATTTACGGTAATATTACCTTGTTTATTTGCCGGGCTATCAATCTTTGCTTTTGGGTTTTCTTTTAAAAAATCCAGCCATCCGGTTACATTACCATAAGGGTGCTGCTCTATAAACTCCCGCCACTCCGCAATGTAATCGGTACTGAGCACCTTTGTATGATTGGAATCTTTCTTAATAGCGGGGTAGGAGAAATGCAGATCGGGATGTATTAATTGGTTTACTTTAATACAGGAGGAACATACACCACAACTATCTTCCATCAAGGCCGGTTTATTTTCCACCGGCGAATCACCAAAAAGAGACACTGCCTCTTGCTTTTTCCGTGGGTTTACTTTTTCGCACAAAATATATTGGGCAAAAGCGATTGCAAGGGGTAATGAGCCACTTCCTTCATGTCCTAAAAAAAGCAGGGCATGAGAAAGACGGTTCTTTTGAACCATCTGTACAAGATGGTTTTTTAATTCCTTCTGAGCGATTATTTCATTAAACTGCATGAGTGCGATAAAGTGTAATAGAAGAATAAAGTTTCAATTTCCAAATACATCACTTGTTTTATCAGAAATGAGTAAACGGGATCAGGAAACAGCATTTCTTCCGGCAATTAGTTTAAATATTTAAGGATATCATCACTGATGGGTTTTACCTTGCTGTCAAATTTCGCTACAAGTACACCATTCTCATCAAGTAGGAATTTGGTGAAATTCCATTTGATGTCAGCATCCAGCACACCATTTTCTTTTTTATTTGTAAGCCATTTATAAATTGGGGCAATATCATCGCCTTTTACGGATACTTTTTCAGCCATAGGAAAGGTTACACCATAATTTTGGGTGCAAAATTCCTTAATTTCTGAATTAGAACCTGGCTCCTGACCTCCAAAATTATTGGCAGGAAAACCTACAATGACTAATTTATTACCATGTTCTTTATATAATTTCTCCAGGTCAGCATATTGCGGAGTATAACCACATTTAGACGCGGTGTTCACCACAAGAATATATTTTCCTTTAAAGGTAGAAAAGTCAATAGTACCTCCATCTAGTGCAGGTACTTTAAACTGGTAAATGGTTTCTGCTTTCATTTTTAGATTAGTTGATGTAGAGGGAACAACAAAAGATAACAGGACAAGTGTCATGCAAACAAAGAGAATATTTTTCATGTGTGTAAATTTTATTTTATTTTGAAAAGTTAGACAGTAAAGATAAGGAATCGTGAAAAAACAGGATTGTTAATGATAAGGAAGTTTTAAAGTGCGAAATTCGCAAACATGGAAAATAAATTAAACTCATTAGGATCTTTGGAGAAGAAGGTAAAAACACTTCTTTCAAGCTTTGATGTAAAAGCAGTAATCTTTGATTTGGATGGAACGCTCATTGATAATAATGAATATCATTTAAAAACCTGGAAGCAATTTCTGGAAAAGGAGGAAATTGATATTTCAGATGAGAATTATAATAAGCATATAAATGGCCGTACAAATAAAGATGCCATTGAATATATTTATGGCAGAAAAATGAGTGATGCAGAAACGCTGGAATATACCCTGGAGAAGGAAGCTCTCTACCGGAAAATATATAAACCATTCATAAAACCTGTTGAAGGATTGATTCCGTTCATGGAAGTTTTAAATAAAATGGATATTCCGATCGGGATGGCCACATCCGGAATCCAGGTGAACATTGATTTTATGTTTGATCATATTCCCATAAAAAAATACTTTAAGGTAATAGTTAACTCATCGCATATAAAAAATGGTAAGCCCAACCCTGAAATTTATTTAAAGACAGCTTCCCTTTTAAATATTTCTCCTGGAAATTGTCTTGTATTTGAAGATGCCGCTGTAGGAATTACATCTGCTAAATCCGCAGGAATGACGGTTGTGGCTATTGACACCACGCAGCCTCATGACCAATTGAAAGAAGCGGATATGATTATCCATGACTTTCATTTAAAGAGTATTTCGTTTAAGGATTCTTAGATTAATATCATAGTCAAAGAATCAATTGTTTTGAACAATTACGGATGATAATGTGCTTGTTTGCGCCATCCAGCAAAGATTTAAAAAACCTCAGATTTATAAACCAACGAATGAAGAAAAAACATTTCACACTTTCTAATATCACCACCTGGCTATTTGTAGCTTTTATAGCTTCCATGCTTATTTTTCCCGGAGTAAAGGCGGGTGTTATCCGTGGATTAATGACTGTAGGACTTTTTCAGCCAAAAATACCAACCGTGGATGAAAATGAAAGCATCAAAAAAATAGCAGGTCCTTCATTTGTTCTATCAGACCAAAAAGGTCAATCGGTAGATATAGCAGATTTGAAAGGAAAAGTACTGTTCATTAATTTCTGGGCCACCTGGTGTCCGCCATGTATAGCAGAAATGCCTTCCATAGAAACTCTTTTTAGTAATTTTAAGGAGAACGAAAATGTGGTATTTCTTATGATCGATGCGGACAACAATCCCCAAAAATCCATAGAGTTTATGAAGAAGAATAAATGGACATTACCTGTTTATTTTCCTGCCGGTAATATCCCCAATGATTATTTTACCGGAACATTACCTACTACGGTTATCATGGATAAAAACGGAAACATTACCTACAACCATAGTGGCACAGCAGATTATAGCAGTCAAAAATTTAAAAACTACCTGGAAGAATTGAGTAAAAAATAGTTTTGGACAAGTGTAATTGGTGGCATAAATAATGCTTAAGTGAAATGCTATGAAATTATCCCGGCCGTTGTCAAAAAATGAAAGCAATCTGATAAAGGGAGTGGCTATTTTGATGATTATTTTTCATAATTATTTTCACATTATTCCACCCTCTCCGGGAGAAAATCAATTTGCTTTTGACAGCCTTAATTTTGATCGTTTCAAGCAATTATTGATCGCAGATCCGTTAAGTATCATTCGATATAGCTTCTCTTACTTTGGGCATTACGGTGTGCAACTGTTTATATTTATCAGTGGGTATGGATTATATATTTCCAGTAAGAACAAGGAAATTTCTTACTTTTCATTCCTGGGACAAAGGATTAAGAAATTGTATCCAACCTTGTTGATTATTGTTTTTTTTTTAATGATTGCCATTCCAATCTGGGAGCAGAAAATAAATCTGTCCACTATAAAAAGTCTACTCTTAAAACTCACGCTCCTATTTAATTTTATACCAGGTGAGGCTATGTCTGTAACAGGTCCATTTTGGTTCTTCTCTTTGATCGTGCAATTGTATATAATCTTCCCTTTACTTGCTTACTCAACCAAAAAGTTTGGTTCTGTTTCCGTTCTTCTGATAGGCGCTGTTAGCCTGGTGATTACCATATTTTTTAATAATTATTTTGATTCACCGGATGTCAGTTTTTATTTTCTTTTTATTGGTCAACTGCCTGTTTTTTGCCTGGGTATTTTTTTCGCTTCAAAACGGGTTATTCACCTTTCCACAAATGCAATAATTGTTGCCATTATTATATTTTCTTTAGGTAACATCAATGAGATATTCTGGTATTTTTCATTTCCGGCATTTACAATTTTTATGCTTGCCTTTTTCCCGGGTATATTTTCTGCGTTGGGAAAAAGAAAAAATTTATATTCATTTCTACTTTATTCCGGCAGTATTTCTCTTTACTTATTTGCTGTCCATGGAATAGCCAGGTTTCCCTTTGAGTTTATTTCAGAAAAATATGATAATGCCCTCATTACTTCAACTTTATCTCTTGTGTACTTAGCCGGAACATTTTTCCTGGCCTGGCTTACAGGGCTTTTTGATAAGAAAGTTCAGGCAGTGGTATAAAGCCCGGGTTTTAAACGATCAGGGCTTTTTAATTATTTATATCCGGCTTTAGGTTAAGGGCGATTTCCAGAAAAACGGGACAAGTGGCTGCAACAACTAAAAGTAGTTTCCTTGTTCGTCTTATAATTGTTTAAATAATAAGCCCATTTTTCGAAAATAATAAAAATGGAAAGCCTATCAAGTTAAAGCCAAATCCCAATTAAGCCAGCCGTTTCAGGTTTGTTTTGGCAAAAAGACTTTTTATTATTTAATGTCCAATCGTATTGCAGGATCCGAATGTTGTACGTTCGCCTAACTTGTGAATGGTGAGTAGTCACTAAATTGTCTACCCTTAAATGCTTATATATCTGCGACCGGGAGCTTCGCCTTCATAATAGGTAATTTCAGCGTCACCAAAAATCAATATGCTTCCTTCAATGCCTACAACATTTTCTATTGCTCCGTCAACTAGTATTGTTTTCCCGTCATAATCACTATCTGTAGAAATTATAAAGCAGGTAGAAAGGTTTTTCCTGCTTTTGACTTTATTTGCAATTGTATTTTTTTTGGATTCGTTTCCAGGAATTTCTCGAAAAAGTTGCCAATTGAAATCATTAAAATGATAAAGCATTTCTATAAACATATTTCGGATTTTTCCTTTTTCGGGAAGAGTCAAGTATCTGTCCTGCTTATCTTTTACAACAAATTTTTTAATAAAAGTCTGCTCTTGTATAGTAATCATTTTTTAAAGCTGATTTCATTTGCCAAAGTTACTTTAGTGGTGTCGCAATTGGTGACGTACAATGTCCAGAACCTTGCCGATAGCTATCGTCACCCAATTAAATTACTAAAGTTTAAATTACGAACAAAAGTTGAAAAGAAATTCGTCAGCTAAAATCCCGCACGTGCGGGAAAAATTTATTCGTCGGCCAGCATAGCAGTCAAGCACTGTTGCTGATGTACATTGTCAAAATAATTTCAGGCCAATTGATAAACTTAATGAACCAAAATCTTCATTCACAACTTTTGACCGGTTAAAAACATTGATGTAAGAAACTTTTCCAGTCCACTTTTGAGTTTTTGAAAAATAGAAACCAAATGATGGTTTTATGCCTAAAAAAGTCTGTCCATTAATGAAACTGGGTCCTGCCACAAAAGATACATAGATACTTTGAGTTGGGTGATATGAAGAGCCTGCAAACAAATTTACCATTCCACCAACAGAGTTGTCCTCTTTTGGAATGCTTCCATCAGGATTCAAACGCAAGACTTTATCATCTTCCAAATATATGTCAGCTGTAAGTTCAATAGTCGGTTTAAAATTGGTTTTATTATTTAAGAATGCTTGAAGTCCAAGTCCGGCTCCCCAGGGATTATTGCCTATAGTATAGTCGTAAAGTGTGTTGTTATAATTTGAGGATAAGTAAGACGATACTTTTCTTTTTGTCTGACCAAAAACCTGTGTCAGAAGAACACAAAATAAAAATGTCGGAATAAGTTTTTTCATTGTTAGTTTTTTAAGGTCATTGTTTGGTATATCAGCCAATGGAAGGGCCTGCTGTGCTGGTATTCATTGCTCATCCAGCCCGACTGCCGATAGCTATCGGTACCCAATAAAATTATTAGAAGTTCAAATTACGAACAAAAGTTGAAAAGAAATTCGTGAGACTAAATCCCGCACGTGCGGGAAGAATTTATTTGTCTGCCAGCATAGCTGCAAGACCTGTGTTGTACACATGCGATCAATCTTGTAAACGTATTTTTTTGTCTTTCAAGTACGCTTTAATTTGCTTCGCGTCCATGTCTGCAATGTCTTTTGAAATCTTTTCTTTTGTGGCACGGAAAGTTTTAACCGTGTCAAAATCTTTCTCTTTCTCTTTTATTTCTGTCTTAGTTTTCATACCCAATAATGTCTTTAGGCGAACGTATTTCTAATGTCTGATAACCTGAACGTAAATTTACAGAATTGTAACTACGAATTCTATAAATATTCACAATATGTTTGAAGTTCCAACTTACCAAAATGTCAACTTTGTGGATTGTTGCAAGGGCAATATGAACGCAATCATCAAAGCTTGTTTTCCCAACAACATTTTCGTCAATCTATCTTCTCGCAAGTTTCACGGCTTCATCATTTACAAAAATGATTTCTAAAGTTTCCTTTTCCAAATCCTTAAAAAACATTCTAACTTTTTCGGGTGCCTTAAATAATTCACCTTCAGTCAGGTCGGAATAAACGAAAATTATTTGTCCAAGTTTTACTTTCTCAAAAAGTTGAATAGAAGATTCTTCAAACTCTGAATCATATACACCACCAAAAACGGATGTATCAAAATAGAAACGTTGTTTTGCCATTCAATTAAATTACATATTTTGATTGGGTTTCATCACGTTATGTTTCGGGGTAGCTTGTGTACACCGTTTTACGGCTTGCAGCAGGTGGGGAAATAGAATTCCTTTCTGCTCATACCGTTGCCAAATTTATAATTAAAAGTTCATTGTTTATTCTATCGCTTAGAATAGATTTTTCAGCCCGGAACTACTGCTCAATAATGCACAAAAGCTCATTGTTATTTCGTCAGCCCTACTTACTGCAAACCATTGTAAGCGGGTCGTGCGTGTTATCCGTAAGCCACCGATAATTTTAAATGTCCACCTAAACCTTCTCTTACGATACGCATAAGTGTTGAAAGTCTTATGTCACTTGCGTTATTTTCAATTCTGGAAATGTAGGATTTTGTTGTACCACATTTGGCAGCAAGTTGTTCCTGCGTTAGGTTTTGTTCCAGGCGCATTTCTTGAATAAGTACTCCAAGTTTGAAAGCTTCAAACTCTTGTTCGTACCCTTCTCTTTTCTTGGTTCCACGTTTTCCATATTGTTTGTCAAGATGGTCGGAAAAAGAGGTCAAGTTTTTATTTTTCGTTTCTATCTTTTTCATCGTATTATTCTTTTTTAATTTTTATTGCTAATTCAATTTCGCTTCTGGGTGTCTTTTGAGTTTTCTTCTGGAAGGCGTTTGCAACAACTATCATTTTTCCTTCGTCAAAAAATGAAAATGCTCTAAAAATATTATTCCCTACTTCAACTCTAATTTCATAAATCCCGTCTTCCATGTATTGGAAATATTTCTTCGGAACCCGATCAATGGTTTCGATAAGTTCAAATGTCCAGTTGAACTTCTTTTGCACGTCTTCCGTCAAATCCTTAAAAAAATTCAGGAAGTAATGTTTATAGTAAAATATGTTTCGGATGAAATTTTGTTCCATAATACAAAGTTAGCTAATTAGATAACTACCTCAATAACTTAATTTCGTTAGAAACGGATTATTTTATTGGTGTGAAGGCTTGAAGATGGGTGCAGTTGCATGACCGATAACGGTAGGGCTTGCTGCTGTGCTGGTATTCATTGCTCGTCCAGTCCAACCGTCAGCCCAATTAAATTATTCAAAGTTCAAATTACGAACAAAAGTTGAAAAGAAATCCGTCAGTCAAAATCCCGCACGTGCGGGACTGATAGCGAATCCCGCACGTGCGGGAAGAATTTATTCGTCAGCCAGCATAGCAGTCAAGCCACTCTGTTGTGCGTTCGTTCATTTTGTCAGAGCTGTAATGTCAGCTTTAAATGTCCCCCTAAACCTGTCTGAATAATTTTCATTAAAGTTGAAAGTCTAATGTCGGATGCATTATTCTCAATCCTGGATATGTAGGATTTGTTTGTTCCACATTTTTCAGCAAGTTGCTCTTGAGTCATGCCTAATTTAAGTCTTGCTTCTTCAAGTAAAATTCCAAGACGAAATGCCTCAAATTCCTGTTCCCACTCTTCGCGTTTTCCTGCTCCGCGTTTTCCATATTTGTTGTCAAGAATTTCGCCAAGTGTTGTTATGTTTTTTTTATTTTTCATTTTCGTACTCCTTCTTTATTTTAAGTGCTTTATCAATTTCTTGTTCAGGTGTCTTTTGAGATTTTTTCTGAAATCCATTAGCAAGAACAATTAAGTTTCCAGTGTCAAAAAAAGAAAAGATTCTGAATATGTTATTGCCAACTTCTACTCGTATTTCATAAAGTCCTTTTGTAGTCTCCCTGTGCTGAAGATATTTTTTTGGTACTTGTCGTGTAATACGAATTAAGTTAAGTGTCCATTCAATTTTTCGTTGCACGGTTTCTTCCTGGGCTTCATAGAAGTCCAAAAAATATCTTTTATACGCTACTACTTGTCGCTCAAAAGTCACGCTACAAAGTTAACTATATAGACAACATTATCAAATTAAACTTTGTCCGTGAAAATATGCCGGAAGAAGTTTGGTGGAATGACGCACAACGGTTGGGCTTGCTGCTGTGCTGGTATTCAATGCTCGTCCAGCCCAAACCGTTAGCCCAATAAAATTATTAAAAGTTCAAATTACGAACAAAAGTTGAAAAGGAATCCGTCAGCAAAAATCCCGCACGTGCGGGACTGATAGCGAATCCCGCATGTGCGGGAAGGATTTATTCGTCAGCCAGCATAGCAGTCAAGCCACTCTGTTGGTGGTTCGTACTATTTTGTCTCTGTCCAATCTTCTAATTTTATACCGGATATTCTTTTAAAATGATTTGAATTATTAGTTACCATTATCAATTTATGATTTACAGATGTTACGCCAATTAAAAGATCAAAATCGTCAATTGGTGTTCCTGCTTTTCGCAGTCGTGCTTTTTCCTTTCCATATAAGTCTAAAGAATGGAAAATTGGCAATACCTGAACACCAGTTAAAAAATTGTCCAATGCTTTTTTATTTTTCTCACGATGCTCGCTATTTTCAACACCATATTTTAATTCCGCTAAAGTCATTTCTGAAATATAAAGATTTTCCGGTAGCACATTATCAAATTTTGTCTCAAGGTCAAACTTGCCCTTCATATAAAAAATAGCGATGTTAGTATCAATCAGATATTTTTTCAAAACGGTTCAATTTCTCTCGTAAACAATCTGCTGTCCCGAATTTCTTCAATAATTTCTTCCGCTGTTTTTTCTGATACAAAGGCACCAAAAGATTTCTTAAATGTAGATTTCTTGTCTCCTAAATCTGTTTTAACTGATTCTGATAGTTTAGAAATTAGGTCAAGTTTATTATCTGGGCTTAAATTTTCTAAAAGTCCAACATAACCGTTAATGATTGTCGTATTTGTTTCTGTTGATGGCATACTGTAAATTTAAGAAAGATAGTTGAAATTATGTTTTTTACGGAATATGGAAAATGCACCGTGTATGACCACCAACGTTAGGGCTTGCTGCTGTGCTGGTATTCATTGCTCGTCCAGCCCAACCGTTAGCCAAATTAAATTATTTAAAGTTCAAATTACGAACAAAAGTTGAAAAGAAATCCGTCAGCCAAAATCCCGCACGTGCGGAACTGATAGCGAATCCCGCACGTGCGGGAAGAATTTATTCGTCTGCCAGCATAGCAGTCAAGCCACCTGTTGTACTAAACCTTCGGTAGTTTATAAGCACTTTGACATTAAAATCAAAGTGCTTATATTCTGCATATTAATTAATTCTAAAAAATTTTTATGCAAAAAGAAACTACCGGGCTTCGTCCCACGGACAAAAATTATGTAACCATAGTACAGCAAGCCTGCAACAAAGTAACAGGATTTGCACAACTGTACAAAGAAATGGAACGTGCCATTTGTATTACCGGCAAAAGTAAAAGTACACTTACAAATTACTCACGCCATCTGGGCCACCTGGCCTTGCATTACAACTGTTTTCCCCTGGAACTGGATGCAGAACAGGTCATGGACTATCTATACCTGATAAAAAGTCGTGGTACCCCTTCGGCCACTTTTTTCAAATTCACGGTGTATGGAATGCGCTACGCCTGCAAATTGCGTGGATTGGAATACAAACAATTTTCTCTTCCTGAAATAGAAAAAGATACCAAGCTGCCTGTTGTATTGAATGGATTAGAAGTGAAAGGATTATTAAAGGTCTGTAAGATGTTGAAGCACCGCCTTATCATCGGGCTTTGTTATGGATGTGGGCTTCGTTGCAGTGAAGTAAGGAATTTACAAGTAGCCGATGCGGATCTGGAGCGAGGTATGCTGCATGTCAAACAAGGTAAAGGTTCCAAAGATCGTTGTCTTCCATTAGGAAAGATGCTTTGTCGGGGTATCGCTCAGTACATCAGTGCAGAACATCCCCGCCAATATTTATTTGAAGGTAATAGTGGACAGGGTATGTCGCAACGGGGCACCCAGTGGGTAGTGGGTGAAGCGGTAAAACGTGCAGGTATCCGTAAGGAAGTACACACGCACACCTTGCGTCACAGCT
>JBBSUB010000015.1:0-33745 GCA_038235345.1 Chitinophagales bacterium | reverse complement strand
AGGAATCTTCCTTCTCTTTTTGGCTTTTTAATTATTTACCTTGCACCTGCTTCCGTTAATATATTTACAACCTCATTCATAGATCTTTTCCTTGCATGTGCAAGCGGGCTCACTCCATCTTTATCCGCAATATTTACATCACAACCTCCCTTTACCAATAATTTTACAACTTCCAACTGGATCTTCGACTTTTCCCCTAAAATAATTGCTTCCAGCAAAGCTGTCCAGCCCAGGTTATTGATGTGATTAATCGGATAACCGGGAGTATTCACTAAAAGATTCACGACATCCAAATGCCTTCTTTCCGCGGCA
The DNA here is from genome assembly GCA_038235345.1 of Chitinophagales bacterium. GTDB lineage: Bacteria > Bacteroidota > Bacteroidia > Chitinophagales > Chitinophagaceae > Ginsengibacter. Next base: position 33,433 of record JBBSUB010000015.1, on the reverse strand, counting down.
GGTATCAACGCTGAACCTCCATACCGGTTAAAGACATTAAAATTTGCTCCGTTCGCCAGGCACATTTTTACAAGAGCTAAATTACCATTAGCCCCGGCGTATAAAAACGGACTGTTCAGCATATTATCCTGTGCATTCACATCAGCGCCGGCAACAATAAGAAGTTTTGCTATCTCCGTATCATTGTTATAGGTAGCAAGCATGAGGGCGGTTCTGCTTTTTCCATCTTTCAGTTCCAGGTTGGGTTTGGAGGTTAAAATTTTGGTGACAAGATTTACATCACGCTTTCCCACTGCTTCTAAAAGGGATGTTGAATGATCCATAGGTATTTTTTGATTTTTAGCACTGCTGTTTAAACTGCCACAACTCAGCAGGAATAAAGGAAAAAATAATAATAAACTGACTGTTTTAAAATAAGCGGACATTTTTACAAAGATTTAAGCGGATGTAAAAATAAGGCTAATTTGGAATGAAGACAAAGCCCCTATTCATTTTGACCTATTTCGCAAAACCAATAAGGAGAATTCTGCACTGTTTTCGTTAGTTAGGCAAGGCTAAATTTATTGTATTTCAGCAGTTACTGATTATGAAATATACTCCGCAGCTGTAATAGGACAGATTGACCTTTGGGATAATTTCGTTGAAAATATTGAAGTATTGTCCATTGACAAGAATGTGGTCAAAGTTGCAGTAGACTTGAATAAAGAGTTAAAGAAAAAGCGTAAACTAATAGACATAGCAGACCTCTTCATACCAGCGATGTCAATTCCAAACAATTGATTAATAAAATGTTTTCGATTCAATGTGGCAATAGATCAGCAAACCACTGACATATGTTCCATAAAAGGCTAACTGTTCGGCTCTTTGCAATACGTTGGTATTCATTAAAGTCAGCGGTTTACTGAAGGCGCACTATTAGATTAATTTCCTTTATTCAATCAGGTTTGAATGAGGTTTATTTCTTACCGAAATCACCATACATTTCTCGGACATGAATCTCCATATTTATTACCAATCAAAAAACCGATTACGATCTCATGCGTACCCTTGCTGATGGCGCCCAACTTCGTCGTGGTGTAATCATATGCGTAACCGATATTAAATGTATTAGAAACATTGATGCCAGCCATTCCTGCGAAGCCATCAAAGGTTCGATAGCTTCCTCCAACCCATAGAAGATCCTGGTATTGAAACTTGATGTTGAAGTCAGCCTGTACAGGTAATGGCTTCACATATTTTACCATTACGGAAGGAAGCGCAAAAATATCATCATTCAACTGCAAGCGGTAGCCTGCGGTAGCAAATAAATGAGGAACTAATTTAAATCCGGCAGCTTTCACCCTGTTATCTGAAAAATAAATCGTTTGAGGAATGATTTGTTGGGCCGAAATACCTGCAAAAAAATTGGCAGAATAGAGCCATAATCCTGCACCCATATCTGGTTTGATGCGGTTGAGCTCCTGCGAGTTTCCTACAGCAGGGTCTACGGAAGTAGGATTATCCGGATCAAATATTAAATCACTTGCGCGAAGGCTTAAACTTCTCATCCCTACCTCAAAACCTGCTGACAGACTGGTTTTTGGGCTAAGGCCCATATGATACGCATAAGATCCGTAAGCTGAAAAATTATTTAATGGCCCCGTGCGATCATTAATGATTTTTAGTCCTATGCCATGATGGGGCGGTGCGGGAGTATAATCCTGCCAGTAATTTCTTCCTCTTGGATTCTCTCCCGGCATTTCAAAAGAGGTGGCTGTGATACGATCATCCTTTTTATTCAGCGGACCTTGAATGGTTATGTATGTGGTAATGGGTGCGTCCTGTACTCCTACCCATTGATGGCGATGACTAATTTTAATATCGGTATAATTTTCAATGCCCGAAAGTGCAGGATTGATGATGTAATTATTAATAATGTACTGTGTATATTGAGGCTGCTGTTGTGCCGTGCCTGTTACCCAGGCTATCAGGACAACTACAATAATATACAGTTTTTTCATAAAAATAATTGATAGGTTAACGGATGATGGTTACAGAGCCGTTAACAGGCGCCCTTCCATTTTTAGGATTGATAATATAATAATACGTAGCCGCCGGAAGAGGTTGCCCATTATACGTTCCATTCCATGGGGATGAATAACCGGTGGAATGATAGACAAGTTGTCCATACCTGTTAAATACATTTACCTCACATCCGGGGTAACTTTCCAGGTATTTTATCTGCCAGGTATCATTAATATTATCCCCGTTCGGTGTGAAAGCATTCGGCACTTTTACATTCTTCAGCACTGTCACCCGTAATTGATCCATCGCTGTACATCCATCTGCTGACGTGGCTTTAAGCGTATAAACCATATCCTCAACAGTTGTAACAGTGGGCGTTAAACTTTGAACGAGTGTGATGCCGGTTGGCGGAGACCACAAATACGTAAGACCATTGCCCGAGGCAACAGCATTAATTATAATGGAGCCACCCTCCAGGATCGTTCTATCCGGACCCGCATCCACGGTAGGTGAAGGATGCACCCGAATAGTTTGGGTAGTATCTGCCAGGCACCCGTTGCTTGCAGCAAAAGAATAGGATAAAGAAACGATACCTGTTAAAGATTGATTTGGGGTAAAAATATTTCCCTGCGTAACGCCGGTTCCGCTGTAAACTCCTAAACCAGGCAAACCTGTGGTTTCAGATGCCGTGGTTAATTGAAAGGCATTTTGCTCTGCGCATACAGAAGGCAGGGGATTAAATGTAAGCTGAGGGCTTGCCAACACATTAATTGTTTTAGAAATCGTACTCTTGCAGGTAATTCCGGAATAAACCACATAGTTTACCTGGTACGTTTTAGAAAGCGGTGATCCAAAATCCGCGTAGCTATAGCTATAGGTTTTCCCTGGTAATGGCGTATCATCAATAGCTACATTAGAAGGATCATTTGCATAATTCCAATACGTTTCTACTTTCGTGATTTTCCCAAAATCAACTGTAGAGCCATCCGCAATGTTTACCGGCCGGTTGCTGCATAAAGTCGTAGGAGAGCTGATAGTAAAGTTGGCCTTAGGCACGGCACCATTAACTGTAAATAATTTCGTAGTATCCGCTTCACATCCATCTTTGGAAATAACTTTTAAAAATACATTGTAATTGTCTGCACGTTGATAAGCGTGCCTGCCATTCTTTGTAATGGAAGTGTTGGGATTAGCAGGGTTCGAATTGGCTGCGTCATCAAAATTCCATAGGTAACTAAATTGTGATTGCGTACTATCACCGATCACGCTGGTATTTTTAAAATCAGCATAAGCATCACTGATACATATTTCGGGCAGCATAAAATCAACCTGCGGTTTATAATGAATGGCAAGCGGGAGATTTACTATATTACTCTTACATCCTTTCTGTGTAATAGCATACATGGAAGTAGCATAGTTTTTTTCAGCAGCATACTGATGTGAAACGTCTGAAAGACTGTTAGATGAAGTCTTAACTCCATCACCAAAATCCCAATAAAATACAGCAGAAACGCCTGTGGGTAATGTGGATAGATTGGAAAAAAGAACGGTATTTTTTCCGCAATTAACGGCAGGTAATTTAAAAGAGGCTACGGGCAATTCATCTATTTTAATAGTTTTTTGGATGGTATCGGAGAAGCAGCCAATATCATTAATAGAAGAAAACTGAATCAGGTATGTCCCGGCTTTGTTGTAACCGTGGGTTAGGTTTTTCGAATTACTAATAGAACCATCTCCCAATTGCCAACTCCACTTAATATTTGGCCTGTCTGTAATGGTTTTGTCTGAGAGTTGGATTGAGTCGTAAAGGCATCCGGTAAAGGACGTGTCAAAGGCAGCAGCAGGACGATTATATACCTGCAGATTCAGCTCAATCTCCTGTTTACCACTACACCCATCCGGGGAGGGATTGTCCGCAATTACTTTTATAGGGAAACTCCCTGTCTGATTTAACTGGTATGTTTTTAAGAGTTTGTATTTATACAAAGTTCTGCCATTAATTACCCAACTCGAATCGGCAACAGGAGCCTGGATCAGTGTATCCGTTAGCAAACCATTAAATTGCCAGGTAAGATTCAAAGGTTGATACGGTAAAACAATATCAAGCCAAAACGGTGAATTTTTACAAGTAGCAGGAAGGCTTGTGGTGCTGTATGAGTTTTCAATGGTTATATATTGGTAAAGATCACGCAGATTAGCTCCTGCAGAATATCCATAAGATTCGAAGCTACCAAAACCATAAGCAATGGCATTAAAAGCTGAATCACATGAGATGTTATGCGTGCCCTTTGAAACCTGTATTCTTGCATAAACATAACTATTATCCTGACTTACCGGTTTAAAGTCTGATGCTTTGGATACGCCGTCAATCTGAAAAGTATTGATCGCTTCCTGGCTATTCTTCATGACTACATTAACAAAATGAGTCGTAATATTTGTATTAGACGATGGCTGCATCGAATTCAATGTCACTTTATTGATGGTTTGTTCTACAGGATTGATATAGATCATATCCGGATCGCCAATTCCGTTATTCCCACAATTGGAATTGCCGGTGGCAGTTGAGGTTGTAAGATATTGGGCCAGAAAAATGGCTTTGTCTCCTTCAATTATATTAGTTGTGTTGTTGCTAAACTCATAATAAAAGTTATTGGTAAAAGCCGAGGAAGGTATTATTGTGCCATTTAATTTTACAATAGTAGCCGGATCCGGACGAATAATCCTGTAAAAATTTACCTGGTAATTGCTGCCGTCATTCGTTGTTGGTGTGGTTATATATTTTTTACCCCAGGAACTAATGGGATAAATTTCCTGGTAGAGATTATCAGACGTACGGGGTATGCTGGTACAGCCAATGGAGATTTTACCACTGCCACAAAAAACCGCAATACGTTTACATCCACTTCCTGTATTGACAGACCGGATAGAAGAGCCTGTAAGATCTGCACCTGCCGTTGTGCTGGTAGCTTCCCCCAATACCTGGTAAATCTGTCCTTTGTTTAATGTAACCGTAAATGGAACATTGGCTGGCTTTCCTCCTTTTGTGCGGGCAGTGGGCGTGATCTGCACCACCGTATTATCCTCTGTTGCTACTACAAAAAAATACGAATAGGAATCTGGATCATTGGAAATTTGGGTGTAATTCACCGAATAATATTCTCTTCCTAATACATTTGTGGGCAAGCAAACGGTGGCTCCTGAAATAGCACTTACATAAATAAAACTATAGACAACCACAGGTAAAGCTGAAACGATGTGAATACCGGTATTGTATAATCCCTCATCTGTTAGTGCTGCAGTCCTGGGAATATTTATAGTAGTGATCTGGTTGGCTGTAATTGTAAAAGCACTCGTAAATCCTATTCCCGGAATATCTACTGATCCGGTGGTATTTACATCAGAGGTGATGTACACCTGCATTTGTTCAGCTCCCTGGTTATTAAACATCCTCACATGGTTGCCGTAACCGATCCAGAAATCTTTACCCTTGTTGGAGAAATCCTGTGTAAATGCATTGAGATTTGCTATTAAGCAGAATAGAATCAGGCCCCAAAATTTCCCGTTGCGCATTGGTAATAAAATATGAAAACGAAAGTACGGGAAAGAATTAATATAAAAAGAATTTGAGGAGAGGATTTGTAAAGTAACTGCATAGATTACTTTGCAGATGAAGTAGTTTCAACTGTCTTTAAACTTTTATTATCCATGAATAATTCTAATGTCTCTATCAACATGCTAAAGCTCTAAAAGTTTAGCTAACTGTACAGCATAAATTAAGAAAAAAGTAGCGGTATAGGCGAATTAGGAAAACTTATTGTTTTCATAGTTTGAACATGTTATTATGTCCCTGTTCATTCAAAATATATTTGGCAAAAGGAAATTATTTTAGTGAATTGTAATGATTAGATTGAGTTTGGAGATAAACTGGCAGACAAGACCGGACTGACGTTCTCTTATTCCCGGCATAACACAAAACCCTAAAACGTAAGTTACCCTTGCTCTAAAATAAGTATTGAAATTGAAAAAGAACTTAAACGATAGCTCCCAAAGTTTTATGACGATCTTGCCCAACTAACAATTATCACGCGGCATGCAAAATCCTCTACTTACAAGGTTGCAGAACAATAAGAATTATCAGATCTAAGCAATACCAAATTAAATATCCACTACTCTATTTTTCACAGCAAATAACACAAGACCTACCCTTGTTTTTACATCCAATTTTTCAAAGAGTTTATCCCTGTATCCATCAGCGGTCCGGGGGCTTATATACATTTTGTCGGCTATTTCTTTATACGAAAGTTCGGAACAGCAAAGGCTTAAAAAATTGATCTCTTTGCCCGTGAGTTTTGATAATTTAAATTGATCAGGATTGTCTTTCTCATTATTTAGCGAATGGATAAGTCTTCCGGTTACCAGGTCTGAATAAAAAAAACCTTTTTGCAAAAGCGCATCCATCGCTTCGCGCAATTCGTTCGGATGCGCATCTTTTACTAAATACCCTTTTACTCCAAGCTTGAGCATTCTCAAAATAGTATTTTCTCCGTCTATCATAGAAAGCGCAAGTACAGGAATATCCGGATAATAATCAGTCAGCCATTGCATCGTTTCAAACCCATCCATACCCGGCATATTCACATCCATTATTATAATATCAGGAAGGTTGGACGGATGAATCACCTTTTGAAGCTCCAGGCCATTATTGGCTTCAAATAAAACAAAATAAGTAGAAAAGCTGTTGATCAATTCTGCAATTCCTTTGCGGAATAACTGGTGATCATCTACCAGCGCTACTTTTATGGAAGGTTTTTGAAAAGGCATTGTTATAATAATAAAGGCATTGTTATAATAATAAAGGCATTTTAATATTAATACAGGTTCCTTCATCAGGTCGGCTTTTTATGCTAAGCTGCGCGCGGAGAGCAGTCGCACGATTCTGAAGATTCAACAGTCCGGAGCCATTCATTTGCACACCACTTTTCATTTTATCCTCTACATTAAACCCGCTCCCATTATCTTCAATGTTTAAATTTAAAAATTCTTTTTCATAATTAAGATGAATAGTTACTATGCTGCTTTTAGAGTGCTTGAGAATATTTTGAAGAATTTCCTGAATCATCCGGAATAAGATGAGCTTTTTAGAGGATTCCATTTCGGTAATTTCTCCCTCAACTGAGAAGGAAGTTTCAAGCAGTCCTGTGTTTTTTAATCGTTGTAATTCTTTCTCAATTGCCTTGCACAAATCCAATGAAGTTATCTGTTCTCTATGAATACTCTTTGAAATATCCCTGAGATCGTTGATAGCTTCTCCTATAATATCGCGGGTCTCTTCCATCGCTTTATTCGGTGAAGCCATTAAAAATTTATTCAAATTAAGTTTTGCCACAAGCATTAGCTGGCCTACATTATCATGGATCTCTTCGGCAACATGTCTTAGTGTTTGTTCTCTCATTTCCATCTCAGAACGAAAAGCCTCTTCTTTTAAGAATCTTTGTTGCTCTTTTAATTCTTCTAAATGGAGACTTTTTTTCCTCTTATAAAAAAAAAGAAAAATAACGATGAAGCCTGCAAGCGAAAGAAACAGAATGCTTGCTCCAACAAGGGCAATAATTATTTCTTTGTCCATATACTCAATAATAAACCGATTGAAAACATCGTGTACATCATTATGTTTATTGTTGTTAAAATATAATCCCGGTAAAATTCAGAAACCATTATATGATTTGTATTCAGATAATTAAGTAATATAAAGTAGGGTAACACACCCACCGTAAAAACAAGTAGCCCTGTCACAATCCAAAACTCCGGCAAAGTGGATAGTTTTTTAAATTCGATGGCAGTATATAACTGCCTGAAATAAAGAAGACAAAGGATATTTAAATACAACAGGCCTGCTATGAACGTATACGTATGAAAGATATACCATTTTTGAATGGTCAAAAAGGAAACTATTAAAATAATTGGATAGAAGAAAACAAATATCTTAATGAGTTTCCTGCTCAATGAATCTTTTAAGACCTGGTAAAAAAAATAACTGAAAAAATAAATTTCGAAAACTGTTGAGAAATTATAAAGCCAATGATTTTGATATTCTCTAACAGCCGGGAAAATATGGTAATCGCTTCCTAATTCAACAGTAGCAGTTACGATCATTAAGAAAACAAGAGCCCTTATGTGTGGACTTGCTCTGCCATTCAGGGAGATTACAATGGAAATAACCAGGCAGATAATTAATATAACATTATAGGCTGAACTCATAGTAAGAGTACGGATTAAATTCTTTAAAGGACGGCTCCACTATTGTTTGCACATTCTTCGGTTGTGGTTTTCGGAGGGGGGCAAATGTGACCGACATTATATCCGCCTTCAAACATATTTTCCGGCAGATCTTCATTTTTATTATATTTATCACGGTATTCTTTCACTGTGTTCGGGTCAATGTCATCTATGTGTTCATCTTTAGAAGCCCCTTCGTATGTTGGCACAAAGAAAACAGTATTATGGTTTTTATGCTCTGAATAATTAGTCCCGTTATTATGTTTATTAAGAAATTCACAAACTTTTTCATTGTAAATACCATAATACAATCTTACCCCATCACCTTTTTTGTTGGGATCATCTTTTTTAATTTGTTCTATCATTTCACTAATGGCTTTAATATCACTCTCACTATACCACACCCAGTTATTTTTCAGAAGGGTGGGGCCAGGTATATTATTTTTCTTAAAATGCTCATGCAAATAAATAAGAGGAGGAGGGTCAAGGCGCATACCGGGAGATAAATCGAATTCTTTCTTTTCCATGTTTATAAAGTTTAAAGTTTCTAAAAAATATATTTAATAAATGTACATCCGGATTATAGTAATTCGAACAGGTGGTATTTAAAATTATTTTTGAATCAATTCTCCATATTTTCTCTAACGCTTACTCCCTGAATGTTACAGCGGAAACAATACAGCCATCTTTTTAAGTGAGCACGAAAGATACCGTGAAAACACCCCCTTTGTCATGGGGAAAGAAGGCAAAAGAAACCGTGTATAAACGCTTGTAAAGGGAATAAGTGTGGGAGTAAGTTTGTGGTGGCAAATGAATTATTAAAATCTTGAATTAAAAACTATGACTTGAAAAACTCAACTTTTGCCATGGCAATTATTTTATTGATGACTTCGTCCGAAACCGGAAACTTTAAAATGGCTTCACGAAAACTGATTGCTTTGATATTTCCTGAAAAAACTTTTTAACCCCCAAAAACAAACAATAATGAAATACTTAATCATTTTTCTACTTTTATTACCAGGCTTGGAAAGCATTGCACAAAAGAATAAAAATTCTTTACAGGAGAATATAAGAGGAACCATTTTGGAAATCAATCCAAATGATGATGGATTTACAAAAACGAGATTGCCTTTTGGAAGCACTGTGAAATTTAAGATTACCAATGTAAATCCCTTTAAAATAGAAGGGACAAATTCAATAAGTAAAGAATCAATCAGTTTTGATGTGCCTGTACAGTTATCACAAACATTGACACATGAGAGCGTTGGTAATTTACAACCAGTGATTAAAGATGAAAATAAAAAAGGGTCAGGTGAAGAACTAGCTCATTTGGTTAAAAATCTAAACCAATATAATGCTCAGTTATTCCAGCAGTTTCCATCAGATTTAATAAGTCATATTAGTAAAAGTGACGCAGTTAAAATAAAAGCTTTAAAAAAGCAGATTATAAAACTTGAAAAAGACATTGAAATTCTAAAGAAAATTCAGCAATTAAGAGATTCTATTGACAATTTCAAAACAAAATTCATCAAAAATTACAATGGTTTTGTATCCACATTATTCAAACTGTCTCTTTATACCTCTGCGGATATTTATATAGACAGCCTTTTACAGGAAACATTCATTATTGACACGACTACACTAAAATCCAATTTAAAAGGTTATATGACGAGTATCAATGATAACAATACTGACATAAATCTATTAAGAGGCAAGTGTATCACTACTTTGGATAGCTTTAACAAATACTATATTAATGCAAAAGGGGCCTACGATGACCTTGCTAAAAAAATTAAAAATGAAAAATTAATCCTGGATGACTGGGAATCCAAAAACAAAGAGGCTAAAATTAAAATTGAAAGTCTAAGTATTACTCTTATCAGAGAAAAAATATTTGAAAAAGAATTTCAGTTTCTTACAGCAAAGTATGATACAATTAACAGCAATAATAATAGAACATCAATAGTCAACAAAACAAATGCGGGTATTGATTATTACAACAGAGTCCAAAATGCCAAATTTGAAGTTTACACTGATGCACAGCAATTAAACGATGATATAATAACCATTACGCCAAAATTAAAAAATGCCAAAGGTGATATTTTAAAGGAATACAGCCCGATGGAGATAAAAACTTACGGTGGTTGGAAAGTTGATGTTAGCACGGGGTATTTTTTAAGTTTCAGAGGTGATGAAAATTATACGTATTTGTATAAGGGCGATGGAATTTCCGGAGTTCAAAAAAATAAAACAGATAATCTGAAGCATTCCATTGGAGCGCTCTTCAATTTTTATAGAAGGACAGGCAATGATGTAAACTTTGGACCTTCTTTAGGTGTTAGTATTCCAACAGACGGAAGTAGCATTGGGTTCTACGCAGGGGTAAGCGCTTTAATATTGGAGAAAAATCGACTAGTTATATCAATTGGTATCGCCCAAAATAGGATCAAAATGTTAAATACAGGTAATCTTCTAAGAGATAAGTATGCTGGAAATCTTTCCGGTAAAGAAACGTATACGTTTTCCAATACTGAATTTAGAGAAATAAAGTATGATAATGTCTATAGACCGGCAATTTTTATAGGAATTTCCTATAACATATTTACCATAAAAAAAGCAGAATAATTGCATTGAAATGAACTGGCACTAACAATGACCGTTTAAAATGAATAATCATGAATTTTGTTTGAAAACCTTAGTCCATTGCCCTTGGTTTGAACCAAATATTCATGTAAAATGTGGCTAAGTAATCACTGTTAACTACTACAAGTGACAGATTCTATCCTTAGAACCAACAATAACTTCTTGAAAAAGTTTCGAAAATGCTAACTGAATTTGTTTTGGCATTTCTTGTTTAATTATTTTTTGTATTGTCTTAGTTACCCAAATCCATCCTTAAGAAAATCTTTCTGATTTAACCTCCTGAATCATCCACGATACTACTTTTCGAGGGTGCCTTTCTGTTTGAAAATTGCACAAATTATAGTACTTAATTGCTATTGTTTGTTTTAGGCATAGAAAAAAGATTTACTTAAAAATTAGATACTGGTTGGTGTCTTTTAGTAGTGGTTGAAAGATATCCAAAAGACACCTTAAAATTTAGGAGTGAGGTGGTCGGACTATAAATCCCAAAGTCCTCAAATTAATGAACACAACCATGAAATTAAAAAAAGAAGACTACTTGACTATCATCCAAATAGGTATGCTGATGAATATGCTATTGAGCACACAAGCCTATGCGTAAACCCGGTATGCAGAACAGATCAACGGAAATCATAAAAACACTCCTTACAAATTTCAATAAAAAATTCTTCCCCTCACCATTCAAAAACTTACAATCATGAACAACAAAATTTTTACTCTTTTCATTGCTGCATTATTAATCAGCAATGTTTCTTTTGCAAAAATATTCAGGCTTGGCTATACCGGACCGCAGATTACAGGTGTTGACTATACGAATGCCCAAACAGCCCACGATGCAGCATCAGCAGGTGACACCTTGCTCCTTTTCCCGGGAAGCTATAACATAAACACCGCTACCAAAAAATTGGTTTACCTGGGATTTGGCTATTATACCAGCAGCACTGATGCTAATCCAAACCTTCAATTATTAACCGGAAATTGTCGTTTAGCTATTTATCTAAATGTAGGTGCAAGTGGCAGCACTTTCGAAGGTATAGAAGGTTTGAGTGCATACCCAATTTCAGGACAAAGTATAAATGACATCACTATTCGAAGAAGCAAAGGAACAGCAGCAGTTTTTTCCTCAGCAGGAACTACCTGCAACAATTGGCAGATTTCACAATGTACAGAGATGTATATTAGCAGGAACGTCCTTGGTGGTAATACTATCAATCTAAGGGTAGAAAATTCTCACATTAGCCAGGTTTATTTGGATGGCTCAAACCTGCACACTGGGCGATTTAATAATTGCGTTTTTACTAACGCACCAGATTTAAATAACAATGCCATCAATTTTCAGAATTGTATATTTTTCAACTCCGTTGGGGCAACTAACGGAATCACTAATTCCCTTTTCCAATATTGTCTATTTCCGGGAGCAGACCCCGGCTTATCCGGTAGTAACAACAAATTCAATATTGCCTTTTCCACAAGTGGTATTAATAATGTATTTACCGGCTATCCTCAAACAGTAGCTGGTCAAACTGCCGACGGTAAATACCAATTAAAAGTAGGCAGTCCTGCCATTGGAGCGGGAATGGGTGGTATAGATATGGGCATGTATGGTGGTGCTAATCCATACAAATTGTCCGGCATTCCTTCTATTCCGGCATTTTATAAATTAACCGCGCCAAGTAACAATGCAACTACCAATCCCTATACAATTACATTCAGTGTGCGCAGCAATAACTAACCCTCCCTTTTCAATTTAAAATTTTACCAATGAAAAAGATTTTAATAAAGGGCTGGCTGGCTATTGTCTTATGTTTTGGTTTTTGTGTTAGTTATACGCAGCCCAATATAACACGGGTGGAATATTATGTGGATGCAGATCCAGGGTATGGCAATGGAACAGCCATCCCCATTACACCCGGCGACAACCTTGCAGACAAAACGTTTAATTTAGACCCTTCTGCTTTCACACCCGGTGTGCATATAGTGTGCATACGTGCCAAAGATGCCAACGGTGCCTGGAGCCAGGATAATAAATGGGCTTTTGTAAAAGCATATCCCGCATTGCCAGGTAACAGCGCATTAACCAATATTACCAGGGTGGAATATTATGTGGACACTGACCCCGGCTATGGAAATGCCACCAACATTGGCATTACACCGGGTACTAATCTAAGTGACATTACTTTCAACCTTGACCCGGCTAATTTTATTTCTGGTGTACACCAGGTGTGTATCAGAGCAAAAGATGGGAACGGTGCCTGGAGTCAGGATCAAAGATGGTTATTCTTAAAGGCCTTTAATAGTCTGAACGATACGGATACCATACCGCTATTAAGCCAGGTGGAATATTATATTGATACGGATCCCGGTTATGGAAAAGGGATTCCTGTGGCGATACAAGTTAGTAAAAATCTGGTTGATGTGCCCATTTCAACAAATATAACCGGACTGGCAGCAGGTGATCATATTTTATTTATAAGAAGTAAGGATGGCAATGGCGCCTGGAGCCAGGATAATACATTTAAGATTACTGTGGCTGCTTTAATCGCGACACCATCCATCACCGTCAACAGTATCGCCGCGAAAACTTCCAATTGCGCCCGCGATAGTTTTGATATTTCTTATCATGTCACCGGCACTTATAATGCAGGCAATGTATTTAATGTACAGTTGAGCGATGCGACAGGAAATTTCACGTCTCCAATTGCCATAGGCTCTTACACAGGAACCGGCAATTCCATTATTAAAGTAAAATTGCTATCCCATCTTCCCGATGGTACCGGTTATAAAGTGCGTGTAAACAGTACCAATCCTGTCGTAACGGGTTCAGCAAGTACGGTTACCATCAACATTCACGACCGTCCGAATGCACCGATCATAAGTGGAGCAACAGATGCTAATAACACCTTCAGTTATGCATACTCAATCCCTGCAGTAACAGGAAGCTCCTGGAAATGGATTGCGCCTTCAGCCACTATTACACAAACAGCTAACAATGCCAGCCTGAAATGGAATATCGCAGGATTGCCCGATACGATTCAGGCCATTGAAACCAATCAGTATGGCTGCGTAGGCGATACAGGAATCCTCAAAGTAAATGTGTATGATCTACAGATTGATCAGGTAGCATCTTCTTCTTTAACACCTTGTCCGCTGGGAACTATTACTGTTACAGGTAATGCAACAGGCGTGTATGATGCCACCAATAAATTTACCACGCAACTCAGCGATGCATCGGGCAGCTTTAGTAGCCCGGTAAACATAGGAAGTGTAACTGTCAATCCTGTTGGTGTTTCGCAGGCGATAAGTATCAATGCCACGCTTCCTTTCCCATTAGCAAATGGCACAGGATACCGTGTTCGGATAATTTCCTCCTCACCATCCGTAACAGGAAGTGATAACGGACAAAACATAATCATCAATAAACCCGATCTGGGTGCAGATCAGACTGTAAAGAAATGTCCGGGTTTCACAACTGATATAGGCGCTGTATTCACTACTGCCGGTTTAACCGTCGAATGGAATACAACTACACCAACCGCAGTAGAAACAGGCGTTTACACACTGATTGTTACGAATGCAAACGGATGTAAAGACACGGCAAATGTTACCGTGTCAGATTATCCAAAACCCCATTTGGGAGCGGATAAATCAATAACAATTCGTTGTGCTAATGGAACTGCAGACCTTACCACGGTTTACACTACTACAGGTCTGACAGCAGTTTACAGTGCAGCTATTGTCACAGCAGCTCCGGCGGGGATTTATGCTATTATTGTTACGAATGCCAATGGTTGTAAAGACACCGCCAACATTACTGTATTGGATGCAAGTACTGCCACCGTTCCCTCTTCTGGTAGCAATATCAAAACTGCCAATCGCGAATGTTCCGACGCGCAGGGTTGGACGCATTATTATAACGACAATGGTACGCCATCGGATTACAGCGATGATATCCGGTTGTTATCATTAAAGAAAAACGGGAATAATATCGGAACAGTTGGCGTTGGCGCTTTCCAGGTGAAAGTGGCTGCAACGAATGGTGCAGGCTCAGGTCACGGCGTGAAAATAACGACTCCGCTTGTGCAGGCCGATACCACTTTTTACAGCATGAACCGTTATTGGGATATTACACCAACGTCTCAGCCTTCTACTTCTGTAGGAGTAAGGTTCTATTATAATGGAGCGGATGTAAGCGATGTACAGGTACATTTCACAGAAGGCTCCCTGGCTCCAGACAAACTGATCGCCTGTAAATTACAAGGTGGCAATCCCGACCCGACCTCTAACTGGGCAGGTGCTACGGGCAATCATTTCTATAGTAATGGTGCCACACCGGGTTTACAAACCTGGACTTATAACGATCTTGGGGATAATCATTATCAGGCAGAATTTGTCGTAAGCACCTTTAGCGGAGGTGGATTGGGAATCATCAGCAGAAGCGTGTTGCCGGTGACTTTTGTATCGTTCAATGTGGTAGCACAAAAAGATAAAGTATTCCTGCAATGGACAACAGCTACAGAAGCCAATAGCAAGGATTTTAAAGTACAGAGAAGCTTGGATGGAACCAATTTCGAAACGATTGGAACCATAGCTGCAGCGGGCTCAAGCAGCAATCTTCGTAATTATCAATTTGAAGATCCGGAAGGAATCTCCCTGAAAGGTAAAATGATTTTTTACAGAATTATGCAAACAGACCTTAATGGACAAATGCAGTACACAGCGGTAAAAACTTTAAAAATACCCGGAAATCAAAACAGGTTTACGTTGGCTTATAACCCTGTAAAAGATGAAGCATTGCTGAGGTATGATTGTGTTGAGAACGCTAAAGTAAAAATCCGGGTTGTTGATCATTTAGGCAGATTAGTTTCTGTGATTGAACAATCTGTACAACCAGGCATGAACGAAATCAGACTTTCAACAGGCAATCTTCCAAAAGGAATTTATGAAGTAGAATTGAGAAGCAATAAGGATCAGGGTCATGTAAGAATGATGAAGGAGTAATGAAGACAAATCCCCGTCCATCTATATCAGGAATGGATGGGGATTATTTTTTAAACAATAAAAACAAACAACATGAAATTAACAACAATCTATCTGACGGTGGTAATGCTTTTAGCAACTACCATCCACCTTCATGCGCAAAGTGATTCGCAAACCGTGGATACTCTGAAGAGGATCAATTCGACGGTAGAAGGAATTTCAGAAAACGATGTGAAAATGAAAGTAGCCAGGCAAAAGCCTCCGCTTAATATAATAAAAGTCAATCTGACAGCGCTGCTTCTTAAAAATTATTCTTTTCAATTTGAAAGGGTCTTGACCCGCAAAATTTCAGTGGCTGTTCAGTACAGAATAATGCCGGAAACAGACATTCCCTTTAAGAGTTCCATTTTAAAAATAGTAGGTAATGAAGATCCCGATACCAAAAAATTAATTGAAGATTTTAAGATGAGTAATTATGCCATCACTCCTGAAGTAAGAATTTATTTAAGCCGGAAAGGTTATGGCCGTGGATTCTATATTGCCCCTTTTTACCGGTATGCATCCTTTACATCTAACAACCTGAATGTATTTTATACAGATGATGCCGATGTGGAACAAAGTATAAAGATGTCCGGAAAACTGACCAGTAATACCGGTGGTCTTTTAATTGGGGCACAGAGCTCTTTGGGTAAACATGTTGTACTTGACATAAGCATTTTAGGGCCGCATTACGGAACGGGCACAGGGATGTTTAGTGGTATCCCGTCAAAACCACTAACAGCCGATGAACAAAATGATTTGAGAGGGCAGCTTGAGAATATTGATATTCCCCTAACTGAAAAAACAGTCAATGTAAATGCCAATAGCGCCTCCTTAAAATTGGATGGTCCGTGGGCGGGGCTTCGGTTTGCCATTTCATTAGGGGTGAGGTTTTAAGGAAATGCGATGAGTTCCTTATGAGCCCGGCTATCCGGGTTTGTAACAAAAAATAAATGCTCCAAAAAATAAATATATCAAAATGACAATTTACCCAACGAACCTTCTTGCTAAGAAGCAAGCCCGGAAAATATTATTTTATACAATCTTCCTTTTCCCCCTGTTTTTCCCCGTTTCCCTTTCAGCACAAAATCCACTGTTACTAAAAAGTCCTTTATCCGGAGGAAAGGGTGGAAAAGTTGAAAAAATTATATCAACGTCCACAGGAAACACCTTTTTTAATACAGTTGATAAAAGCCAACCCTATTCTGATCAGTGGGGAATATGGACTACTGATGGAACAAAGGCAGGAACACAAAAACTATCCCTTACTTCTCCGGGTTATATAAGCACAGATGCAACAATGCTTACACCTCTTGGCAATAATAAAATTGTTTTTGCAGGCGATAACACAAACGGTTATGGAGAAATATGGGTGAGCGATGGAACGAAAGCAGGAACTGTTGTGGTGGAACAATTCTATGTGCCTTCCCATTCTAACGAGACCTATGGGACTATATCAGAAATGGCTTCAATGGGAAATTTTGTGTTGTATGGCGTACATTCAAATGACAAGCATTTGCAACTTCGCAGAACAGACGGAACTACGTCAGGAACAACATTAGTATATGATTTTGGGGTGATAGAACAAAATAGGATTAACTGGTTTACGGTGAATAATGGAATACTATATTTTACTTTATATGATATAGAAAAGGGTGGAATTGATATCATATGGCGAAGTGATGGAACCGCGGCCGGCACTTTTATATTAAAAGACTTAGCGTCTGATTATACCATCACGAACCATTTTTGGCCAAATGGCAAGGTTGTTTATTTCATGACCTGGAAATTGCCTGAAAATAGCGTTGTTTTATTTAAAACGGATGGCACTGTAGCCGGCACGATTCCCGTGAAAACGATTTCACCAGGTAAAGCAGGAAACAATAGAATTTCTTTTAGCGCTTCAATTGAAAATACCTCATTCTTTGCTGCGGATGATGGCATTCATGGAATGGAACTCTGGAAAACCGACGGCACAGCAGCCGGTACAATCATGGTCTCGGATATTAACCCCGGAAGTGCCGGTTCATACCCTTCGGGTTTGACCGCGTTGAATAATGTGTTATATTTTTCCGCGACAGCACCCTCCGTGGGGAATGAATTGTGGAAATATGATATGAATAGTGGAGCCGGAGTTATTTTTGTAAAGGATATTTTCCCTGGTTCAACTGGAAGTAATCCATCAAATCTTGCCATTCAAAAAAACACCATTCTTTTTAGTGCCACAAGAAATGTAGCTGAAGGAAATGAATTTTGGATAACTGATGGCACTAATGCAAATACAATTCAAATTGCTAACGTGGATCCTAATGCAAATGTATCTTCCAATCCTTCCTTATTTACTATTGTCAAGGACACAGCCTATTTTTCCGCTTCTTTCGATGCAAACGGTGATGGCATTGCAGATCCTTGTATTTATAAATATATAGCTCCTCAAAAAATATGGACTGGAAATGTAAGTGGTAATACTTCTGATGCAAATAACTGGTTTCCTTCCGGGGTACCTGTTGAAACAGATAATGTTATTATTGGCAGCAACACTAAATACGGCATTTCAAATCCTTCATTTTCCTGTAATGACTTAATCAATAACGGAGGTAACATAAATTTGATGACAGGAAATGTTTTAGTCCATGGTAATTTTTTTAATACAGGTATTGTTAATAACACCAACAATGGAGTATTTACTATCGGGCATTCTTCCGGCGAAAATACAATTGGAAATACCGGGATTTTCAATGGCCGGTTAACGATCAGCGCAGGAGCAAATCTGCGTCTCATTTCAGATTTTAAAATAAATGATTTCAAAAATGACGGAGGAACTGTATTCCTTGGCCCGTATAATTTTCAATTTGATAAATTTACCAATTTACCACCAAGAGTTCTTACCGACAGCTCTGGCAGCCTGGTAATAATGACTGGTGCTAATCCTGTGTTATTCGGTGTAGGAACAGATGCTGCCTCTTATACACCGGTAACTATCACCAATAACGGGACTGCTGATTATTTTTCTGTCAATGTAAAAAATGGGGTTTATCTAAAGGCACTTCGGGAAATCCGGTAATATTGCAAGCAGTTAATAAAACATGGAATATTTCTAAATTAAATCCCGATGGAGGGAATGCAACTATAACTCTGCAATGGAATGATGCTGATGAATTACCGGCCTTCAACAGAAACAACGTTTTTCTAAATCATTATACTTCCGGCATTTGGGATTCAGGTACTCCGGGTATTGCATCGGGTTCTAATCCTTATACTTTTAGCAGAAGTGGTTTTACCTCCTTTTCTCCATTTACTATAACTTCTTCAACCAGTGTATTACCCCTGACGATCCTGGAGTTCTCTGCCACTTATTCCAAACCGGATGTAGTGCTTCAATGGCAAACTTCATCTGAACAAAACACTTCGCAATTCAATATAGAACGCAGTATAGATGGAAGCAATTTTTCCTTTATCGGAAAAGCAGATGCAGCAGGGAACAACCTTTCAACAAAAAATTATTCTTACACAGATAACACTCCGGCCAAAGGAATCAATTTTTATCGTTTAAAAATGATTGATGCGGGTGAGAAATTTGTTTATAGTAAAATTGTTGAGGTAAAAAAAGATGATAAAAAATCGCTCCAATTATTTCCTAATCCGGCGAAAGATATTTTGTATGTTCAGGCATCAGGTGAAAATGAAAATGCATTGATACAAATTTTTGACCTCTCCGGAAGAATAGTAAAAGAACAAAAAATAGTTCTAAACGGAAATTCTTCGCTTTCCCTTGATATCAGCAATTTGCCGAAAAATATTTATAATCTGATTCTAAAAAGAAACGCGAAAATAGAGCAACAAAGATTCGTAAAAGATTAAATAAAAAAACTCATCTCCATTATAATTTTAAAAAAAAATCCGGATGTTTAAGAAAATGAAGGATTAAAACAAAGTGTTTTTCATACATGCAACTAAAACCCATTCGAAAAAGTGGGTTTTAGTTTTTCTAAACCCCGATAATCAATAATGACCAAAATAAATACCATCCCGGAATACCCCATTGCGATGGCTGGCTGAAGTAAAATTCTTTATCAATATTATTACATTTTCATTTATTCCCACAGCTCCATTTTTCACACCATTCAAGTAAAAACAATGGCCTGTAAATTCATTTTTGATTTTAGGACTTGTATTGAACATAATTTTCTGCAAACATTTTATTACTATTGAAGATGGTGAGATCAGGTGGCTCTTTGGAAACATTCCCATTATTTTCCTGTTACTCATTTTGCTGGCAGAAAATCAAAAATTATTGAAAAAGCACATTGAAGAAAATGAGTTATTCACAAATGGTTTTATCGGAAGATTGAGCCTGTCAATACATCTATTATTCAAAAATTTCTTGTTGCAGGTAAAAACAGTTATATTTTTACTTACAAATACGTGCAACACTTATTAACATGCAACTGAATTTACATTTAATGATATAAAAATTCCACACAACCTACCTTTTAGCAACCAGGTTTTGAAACTTCAGCAGGAGAAAGAAATTTTTAATTACATCATAAGAGTTTCCTTAATTCTGCGATTGATTGTCCGCTTGGTTTTTCTATCCGAAGGATTTTATCATTACGCCGGGTATGTTTGGGGCAGGTCTCAAAAAAATAAAAAACCTTAAAAAAATGAACTTATATAAAATTGCAACTACCCTGCTTTTTTCCTTTTGTTATTACAATAGTTATTCTCAATCCACTGATCTTCACAAAACGATTGTTGCATTAGATAGTACATTCTTTGATGCCTATAATCATTGTGATATGACCAAACAAGCCGCATTTTATTCAGACACCATCGAATTCTTTCATGATAAAGGTGGTTTGGAAACATCCAAAAAGAAAATCCTGGAAGACACGAAGAAATACATTTGTGGAAAAGTTACCAGGGAATTAGTAAAAAGCAGCATTGAAGTTTCTCCAATACCAGGCTACGGTGCGGTAGAACTTGGATCACATCAATTTCACAACAAAAAAGAAAACACGACATCGCCCCCAAGTAAGTTTGTAATTGTCTGGAAAAATGATAATGGTAAATGGACGATTACAAAAGTGATTAGTTTGCATTAAGGGTGGAATAATAAAAAAAATTCGAGGTCGTGGTTGCAAATGAGCAACTGGTTTTCAAAAAAAAATAAACATTATACACAAAATCAGAACATATAAAATGACCATGAGATAATTGAAGTCATCGAACATTTAACTCCATTATTCTATAGTGCGAAATGTCATTCCTGAAAACCTCCACAAAAGCTACCTGAAAACTTTCGAAGATCCCGGCATTAGAATTGGCTACATGATTAATTCAGTAATAAAATTATTCCCCCACATTAATTTTCCGGAATGACTTTCAAAACTTCTTTAGACAAAACAGCAATGGGAGTGACTACAGCAATTACAATCTTATTTGCTGCTATTATTATCGGGCAGATCTTAATGATTAAGGAGGAGGTAAGAGCTTTTCCGATTTTTATCTCTGTTTTCTTATTCCTCATATATTTTGGAACTTTTTTATTTAGACCCATTAATTACATCCTTACAAATGATGAACTGATTATCCACAGAACTTTTAAAGACATAATAATTGACCGCAATAAAATTAGCAGTGTCGAAATACTAGATAAAGAAAAATTAAAAGGAACGATAAGGACGTTTGGCGTAGGTGGACTTTTTGGCTATTGGGGAAGTTTTGCTAACGCAAAAATTGGCCCCATGACGTGGTATGCAACAAGAAGAAATAATTCCGTTTTAATCAAGACAATCAATAACAATAAAATTGTTTTGACACCAAATGAGCCAGAAAAATTTATTGCTGTACTTAAAGGTATAAATGATACGATCAGTCCACATTAACGAAAACCAACTGAGGTAAATTTCATAATAATTTGCACTATTAAAGAATCAATTTTAATGTTTAAAAAACTTTTCCAGAAAAAAATTCTTTCAATGGATTTTTAAATATATATTTGCAGCCAAAGCTTACAGAATTCCTTAAAACAGGCATTCTATTTCAAAGCCCTCCTCAATACCTTGTGATTACTTCCATACCTCTTGTGATTACTTCCATGCGAACTAATATAACGCGCCATGAAAGGAATACAGACAATTACAATATTTTTCATAGGGCTGACGATCATTCTATTGAGCCCATGTAGTAAGACGATTGGGCAATCTCTGTCGAATTTCAAATCAACCTTTTTGCAGATAAAAACGGACGACCATATAGCAGAATGGGATTTCTATTTCAGTAATGTGGATGACAAACCCAGCGCGTTATTTGTTGACTTAGGCTTGCATACCGTTGCACCAATAGAAGATAAATCGAATTTCATTTGGATTTCTATCAAAATGAATCATGCCCAACAGGATGGACTTTCATCTTCCGGAGAAAACAAATTACTGGGAGAGATGGAAGATAAATTAGTAAGGAAAATACAGTCTAAATATAATTCCGTTTATGTGGGAAGACTCACTTCTAATGGGAGTAGAGATTTGTATTTTTATGTTGAAGATACCCCGTTATATGAAAAAGTTATAGAAGAAGTCATGAATGCTTATCCTCAATATAAATTTGACTTTGGCACTAAAAAAGACGAAGACTGGCGTGGTTATTTTAACTTTATTTACCCCTCCCCTCAGCAGTTTCAAAGCTTGCAGAACAGACGGGTTATAGATCAACTTCAAAAAAAAGGGGACAAACTGACCAAATTGAGAGATGTTGACCATTGGATAAATTTCAAATCAAAAAAAGACCGGGATTTATTTCTTTATAAAATTAAGTTTGAAGGCTTTACTGTTATAAGCTGGACCCTTGATAATAAATCAGCCGAACTACCCTATAAACTGCACATAAAACGTTTTGATAAAGTAGATTGGAGCAGTGTTGACACCTATGTAATCCATTTATGGAAAGTTGCGAAGGAGTGCCAGGGAGATTATGATTCCTGGGAAACATCCGTGGTGAAAAATTAGATGGATATTGATAAAATCCGACCGCCACAAGTAAACCATTTTTAATACCCTTTATATTCCTGAGCGATGGCAAATCAATAAATGCCTCCCTCCCTAAAACGCCTCATTTATCCGTTAATTCCTAAAGCCGGAATACAATTTATCCAACATAAATGCGTTATCCTGAAATGGATGAAGTGATGACCGAAATATCTCTTTGGCATGATTTTATCTCTAAAGCGAATTAACCTTAAAACCATTTATATGAAAACATCTCTCATTTTTTTTAGTTTCATTCTTTTATCCGGCACCATTCTTTTAACTGCTTGTTCCAAAAGTAATGACAGTAAAAACAGTACTACTTTACATGTCAGGCTTACGGACGGACCGGCAGATTATACCGAAGTGAATGTGGATATTAAAGAAGTCCGTGTAAAGTTTAACGACGAGTTAGATGATAAAGGGTGGCAAACTCTTTCAACTCATGCAGGGATCTATAATCTGCTGGATTATCAAAATGGAAAAGATACCTTACTGGCTACAGGAACAGTAAATGCAAATTCCGTTCAGCAGATACGCTTTATTCTTGGATCGGATAACACGATTAAAGTGGGCACAAAAATTTATCCGCTCACCATACCTAGTGGGTCTGAATCAGGATTAAAATTAATGATCAATAAAAAGCTAAATCAATCCCTGGAAAGCTTAGTTGTTGATTTTGACGCTTTACTTTCTATAAAGGAAGAGAATGGTGGTTATAAGCTAAGGCCTGTTTTAAAGCTTAAATAACGACATAATAGATTTTATTTACGAAAGTCCCTTCTGAAAAGTGGGGACTTTTTTTTTGGCTATAATATTATTTTATAATAATACTATCATCAGAATTAAGAAAATTTACGATAAATAACAGGCCAACAACAAATTAGGCAAATTATCGTTAATCAACAGGAAAATGTGCCATTTTTTAATAATCTTATGTCTATGAAAACATTTTTATACATTTTGCTTTTGCTACTTCTAAATACAGGTGTTTACGCTCAAATAACGACTCCTGTTATTAAAGCAAACTTTGGATTAGATGGGGATTTACGGTCAAACTTTTTCAATAATACAGCAGGCAATACAGGCGGGGATGATTGGTTTAACTATGATGCATCCAAACCGGGAATCGGCGTTATTGACACTACAGGAGCCGCAGCTATTCTTGCCCGTTATGCTGTAGATCCTGCTTTCCGATATTCATCGTTTGGCCGGTCAATGGCGGTTCAACCGGGCACTATTGTAAATAATAAAATGATGATTGCCGCCATATTTTACCGTGATTATCACGGCAACGATTCCACCATGTTCGCCTCCGGGGCCAGTAAAAATGGTATGAGTCCGGCCGACTGGTCATGCCCGGTTTCGCAAGCTGTACCAGATAAAAATGAGCTGTTGGACGTCATGGCCCACATGCGAAGAGATGGTACTACTGTTAATGATTCGCTTTGGTTATTTGGAGGTATCTCCATAGACAAAACAGGGGGCGACAGGTATGTTGATTATGAACTTTACCAGACAGATATGTATTATGACCAAAAAACACTCAAGTTTTATAATTATGGTCCTGATGAAGGGCACACTTCCTGGACATTTGATGCAAGCGGCAATATACTAAAAGTGGGGGATGTGATCTTTACTGCCAACTTTTCCAGTGCTACCCTCACTTTACTGGAAGCTAGAATATGGGTCAGCAGAACAATGTGGTCATCTTCAAATCCAAAAGATTTTAAATGGAGCGGCTCCTTTGATGGTGCATCAAATGGCTCTACATATGGCTATGCAGGTATTGTTCCAAAGGTTACAGGTAATTTTTATACAGGAATGGTAAACATTAATAATGCATGGGCTGGTCATTTTGCCTTAGTAACAGGGGACAACTCTGTCGTTTCAAATTACACCCCCAGCCAGTTTATGGAATTCTCTGTAAATTTAACCAAGCTTGGGTTAGATACGAAAACGTTACTGGCAACAGTCGGATGCAAGCCACTTTTTAATAGAATATTTGTAAAATCCAGGGCATCTACCTCATTTACGGCACAGCTGAAAGATTTTGTCGGGCCACTTAATTTATTTAATGACCTTAAAGCTAAGACCACTTCCGATGTTACAAAATGGTGCGGTATTATGGTGCCAACAAATATCATTGTTACAAATTCCCTACCCGGCTTCGAGTATACCTGGTCCACGACCAATGGCCATATCATAGGAAGTACTACCGGCGATTCGATTGTCGTTGATTCCGCCGGAACGTATGTGGTGGCCACTAAAATAGGTCCGGGATGTCCGGCTATTGCTACGGACACCATTGTCATAAAACCACTTAATCCGGACTGCTTTGTTCTTGAATCAGCTATGACCGAATTCACAGGTGTGGTAAGAAAGAGTGAAGTACTGTTGAGCTGGTCTGTCCTGAACAATAACCAGATCAATTATTTCGAAGTAGAAGGCAGCACTGACGGTATAAATTTTTCTCCCTTGAAAAAAGTTTATTCAAAGCCCTCAGATTTCCCTGTGGCAACCTACAGTTTGTCCGATGCGTCGATGATCCTTAAATCAAATGTCATGTACTACCGGGTAACCATGAGAAGCAGGACAGATAAAGTTTCCTATAGCAAGGCCATTCGTTTTTCAACCGATGAAAATCCAGCCGGGGGAATAAAAATATCTCCTAATCCTGTAATCGATCATATGCAAATAAGCATTTTCTCTGCGGCAGAACAGCATATAATGCTATCCATTTATAATGCCACCGGTAAATTGATGTATACTATAAAAAATGCCCTGCCAAAAGGAAACTCAATATTGAATGTTTCGGAGGTTAAAAATTGGCCCCGTGGTGTTTATTCTGTAAAAGTGATATCTGATAACAATATATTGGTCAGTAAAATGGTCATTGTAAAATAGTAAATACCGACAAAAAAGACAGAGGAATCGATCATTTAATTTAAAATAACGCAAGAATAAACTCAGTCAATATTTTTTTTAAATGAAAGGCACACTTGAATCATTGGTCTAATCCTAAACATATCCCCGATGGTTATAAAACATTCCTTATAAAAAAGTTTTACATCTTTTCATGTATGCATAGGCAAAAACAAAACAAAACAGATGTTATACCGAATGTAACTGGTAAATAGTCCAAAAAAAAGTTCTTAAATCGGCATAATACCATCTAATATTTACTCATTATCCTTCGGACTACTTTATAAATAAAGATGGTATTACATTTTCGAAAAATCAACATATATACCTATAAATAGATTGTCTTCCCTTATGGACACTTTTGAATCGGAGGGATTATACCGGCTTTTGGAGTAATCATTTGTAACAAAACGAATGGTACCATCCAACCTGACCAAGGCAATTTCCGGCAAACCAATTTGTATATTTAGCGCAGGTTCAAAAAATATTTCTGATTGAATCCGGATGTACCTGATTCCGTTTCTTGTCATATCATCTTCGGTAAAATCCGAATTGTCTTGTTTGGAAATTCGGAAACTTCGAAGTGATATCTTCCAACATTTAAAGCCACACAAATTAGAAGAATTCATTTATAGATACAAGTTCCTGGCAAAATTCCATGTATTTGACTGAAAAAATCATCAAAAAACAATGGTAAATTACATCCGGGTATATGGTTTATGTTCTCAAATACACCCCTATTTATGAATCCAAATTTTTGGATGCTCAATAATAATAAACCAATCAAATAGATGTATTATTTACTCCTAAATTTTAACCATGGATTTAAAAAAATATAATCGTCTTTTAATAGTAACCTTTTGTTTACTGGTATTTGGATCGAATGCCTTTTCACAGATCCAATATCCGGGAAACCCGGTGGGAAAAGCAGAAGCAACCCGCTTTTCCAACACCTTTAATTTAGAAAACAAGGTGGTGAAAATGGTTTTTCAATTGAAGGAAAATCGCCTTCATCCGGTAAGTTTTACGGATAAAACGAATAAGCATACACTAAATCTGCAACCGTTAACGTGGTTTGAACTAAAACTTGCAAATGGAAATAATATCGTAGATAATGATTTCCAACTACTCACGAAACCTGTCATAAAATCTATTCATCCCGCGAAAGGAACCGCCAGGTATTCTGATCGGCTTGAAGGAAAATTAATTCAGGCTTCTTTTATAAATCCTTCTACAGGACTTACCATAAACTGGGAAGCAAGATTAACAGACGGCGCAAACTACATCAGGCAAAAATGGTCTTTCCATACAAAAGATTCACTACCTATTGTGAAGTATACCTTATTTGAGGCAGGAGATCCTTCCATAGTTGAGGAAGGTACCGTAGATGGTTCACTATTGGTGTCTAAAGAAATGTTTTTTGCTATAGAACATCCAATGAGCCGTCATGAGATTATTAACGGAGTTTCGTCTTTTTATTTTCCCCGACAAAATTTTTTAAAAGAATCTGATAGCCTTGTGCTGACAACAGTCTCCGGCGTTACTCCGCCAAATCAATTAAGAAGAGGTTTTTTATATTATCTGGAAAGAGAACGTGCACATCCTTACCGGCCTTTTCTTCACTACAATTCATGGTATGATCTTTCCTGGATCGATCACAAAATGGAAGAATCTTCATCCCTGGATCGTATTAAAATGTATGGCGATAGTTTAATAAATAAGCGTCATGTTCCGATGAAGGCTTTCTTATTTGATGATGGTTGGGATAATGACTCCACGCTTTGGAAAGTAAGTAAAGATTTCCCGGAAGGATTTACCAACTTAAGTCAATTAGCCCGCAGCTATGGTGCCGGTCTGGGACTTTGGCTTTCTCCCTGGGGCGGTTATGGCGATTCCCAGGAAGAACGACTGAAATATGGACGTAAGCAAACCCCTCCATTTGAAACAAATGCGAATGGTTTTTCTATGGCCGGTCCGGTATATTTCAAAAGATTTAAAGAGGTAACAACAAATTTCATGAAGCAGGATGGCGTGACCATTTTCAAGTTTGACGGTGTGGGCGCAGGAAATGGAGCCAGCGGCGCCGGTCTCGATTACCAGGGAGATATTGATGCATTACTACAACTTACACAGGATTTAAGATCCGTAAATCCGGACCTTTACTTAAGTCTGACGGTCGGTACATGGCCCTCCCCTTTTTGGTTAGATTACGGAGATGCCATCTGGCGCGCAGGAAGTGATTTCGGCTATATGGGAAAAGGCGGGAAACGTCAGCAATGGATCACGTATCGTGATGCAGAATCGTATAAAAACGTCGTTAAAAGAGCTCCCTTATTTCCATTAAATTCCGTGATGTTACATGGTATTAATATTTCAAAAGTTGGTTATCCTGAACCCTTAGAAATGGATATGAAAAATATATCCGATGGCATATGGTCTTTCTTCGCAAGTGGAACATCTCTCCAGGAATTATATATCAATCCTCATTTATTAACTCCTGCTATGTGGGATTGTCTTGCTTCAGCAGCAAAATGGGCTGATGAAAACGCGCATGTTTTACAGGATGTTCATTGGATCGGTGGAGATCCGAAACAAGAAGAAATATACGGATACGCCGCCTGGAATCCTTCGAAAGGAGTGTTCTCCCTGCGCAATCCTTCCGAAAAACCTCAAAAAATAAGTATTGACATTCAAAAAATATTTGAACTTCCTGAAAATACAAATCCTTCTTTTAAAATCACGGACGCTATACATCCGGAAAATCTCTCCTCTGCGATAAAAGCTGAAACAGGAAAAACATTTGAAGTGGTATTGGCTCCGTTTGAGTTGAAGGTTTTTGATGCGGTTTCTGTGAAGAAGGGAAGGTAGATAGAGAAGCAAGAATAAAATTATTCATATCGCAAGCTGAAAAAGGATAGCTCTTATTAAAAATAGCCGGGCTTAAACATCCCGCACCAATTTGAAATACTCCCAATCTTTTCAAATGAATGATCCTTTTTTCATAATTTCATTATCTGGCAATCAAGAGTACAATGACTTTAAAGAAATGAAAAAACAAGGAACGTTTTCAAGAACATGTTTATTAATATTTTTTGCATTAGTATCCACCACCCTTCTTTTTGCACAAAAGAATAAACAAAAGAATAAAAAGCATACAAATCAAAATGTAGCTGTTGAAGTAACGGGCGCGCAGGATAGAGCATATTGGAGTGCCCTATTGTACAAAATTGCATCCCCGGTTATTTTGAATCTGGCAAGCGGAACATTGAAAAAAAACATGCCTGTTGAAATTGCTCCGGGTTATGGATTGAACGCTGAAAAAGTGACTTATCTTGAAGCGGTCGGACGAACAATGGCAGGTGTATCTCCCTGGTTGGCTTTGCCTGATGACAGTACAAATGAAAGCAAACTTCGGGAACATTTGCGTAGCGCACTTTTAAAAGGAATTGTACATGCGGTTGATCCGCAATCTCCCGATTATTTAAATTTCAGAACCGGGAACCAGGCAATTGTTGATGCTGCTTTTTTAGCCCAGGGTTTTCTCAGAGCTCCGGAAGCATTATGGGAACCATTGGATACGGTTACTAAAAAGAGAATCATTGAGGAATTCAAATCCCTGCGCAACCGGTCAGGTGCTTATAATAACTGGCTCTTGTTCGCAGGTATCAATGAAGTGTTTTTATTGAGTGTGGGCGAAACCCCTGATCCTTCCCGTATTGATTTTGCCAAAAGAAAGATGGCTGAATGGTATGAAGGCGATGGCTGGCACAGCGATGGGCCAATCTTTGGTATGGACTATTACAATAGTTATGTTATTCATCCCATGCTGGTTGATTTTTATAAAACTCTCGCAAAGCATAAAAGAGTTAGCACGCAGGAAAATGATTTGGTTGTTAAACGAATGGTGCGCTATTCGGAATTTTTAGAACGGACGATCGCTCCGGATGGAACTTTCCCTCCTTTCGGCCGCTCCATCACGTATCGTACCGCCGCTTTCCAGGCGCTTTCTCAAACTGCTCTTATGGAAAAATTACCCGAATACATGGAGCCGGCACAAGTACGGTGCGGACTCACTGCGGTTATGAAGCGCATGTTTGAAGATTGCAATAATTTTGATAAAAATGGCTGGCTCCTGCTTGGCTTTTGTGGCCACCAGCCGGAGATTTCAGATTCGTATACTTCCACCGGAAGTTTATATATGGCAACGCTCGGATTCTTAGCCCTTGGCCTACCAGCAGATAAACTATTTTGGAGCGGTAAACCACAAAACTGGACTTCCAAAAAAGCCTGGAATGGCAAACCCTTTAAAAAAGATTACCGTGTAGATTATTAAGTTACCAACTGTCTTTTTTTATGCAATTTCTTACTAAACATGATTACAAAAGAGATGACTGTTATCGTAAATTAAAAGGTCAATTTCTTAAAAAAAATCAAGTATTTTTATCCGCATCGCTCTATTCTATTTAAATAAATCTGCCAAAGTATCTGCGATCAATTTTATTAATTCTACATTAATTCTATGATGCACATTACCAATGGATGGATCCACGATAGCCCTAAAACTTCTCTCCTCATCTGGTTCAAAAACAACTGCAATACCGTTTATATCTACTTCAAATTTATAAGAATATCCAAAAGGAATAAATTTGGCAGGGAAATTCAATTCCTGGTTTTTATAGGTTACGGACACTTCAAAATCGTTGTCCATTAAAATCTTCTTATTGAGACGGGGTTCATAATTGGCAAAAATAATCTGCTTGCAGAACAATCGGGGAATTATTTATCCCCTCTTTTACCTGGAAAGAAATCCCCAAACCTTACCTGCTAAAAATAAAAACCTCACTAAAAGAGGGGCTTAAAATTCCGTCTAATGAAATAGTTTTCATATCATAGCGATAACTCATTAAAATTATTAGAAACAGTTCTTGTATTTCTTTCATCAAAGATGGAAGCCATTTTACACATGCGGGTCAAAGCGCTATTCGTAAAGTCCTTACCGAAACTTTCGGTCAAATGTTACGACAGTGTCGCAAGTATTTGACTACTGTATTCAAGATGATTATGTTCTTTTAAATGTTGATTAACGAAATTCCCTGTAGACTTATAAATCTGGGTTGTTTCAGCATTTAAAAATATAGTCACTTTTTGCCCTCCATAATTTTGGCTATTCCAGGCAATAAGTCATTTATATAAAGTCATTATCAGGTTGTC
This sequence comes from Chitinophagales bacterium, assembly GCA_038235345.1. Classification (GTDB taxonomy): domain Bacteria; phylum Bacteroidota; class Bacteroidia; order Chitinophagales; family Chitinophagaceae; genus Ginsengibacter. Next base: position 2,333 of record JBBSUB010000015.1, on the reverse strand, counting down.
CTGCTTTTTCATGTTGTTTCCTTATTTAAGTTATCCAATACTTGCGCTGTGAAACTATCCATTTTAGAAAAAGCAAACCATTTTTTGCCCAGGTCTTTAAGCGATGCACCTAAATGATAGAGTTCTTTTTGGTCTATCACCAAAAAACGGTCGTGGCTTTGGGTAAACGTTTTTACAGTAATGGACGGATATTGAGCGTTGTGCTTTTCAACATCCAATTGCAGGGATTTGCTGATTCTTTTGGTATAGATGGTGGCGGCAACTTTCAATTTTCGCTTACCAAGAAGCGTCAGCACTGTTTCATCTACATAATTGTCTATCAAAACAATTTCGATATTGGCCATTTTTACTAAACCGGCCACGAAACTGTATGCATCAAAAATTTGCCCGTCAAAAAAAATCCCCTTATCAGGTTGTGGCTGACCTGCTTCTAAAGCTTTAAAAACCTGGTTTAGTTTTTCATCGGTTTGCAGTTGTTTTAGTTCTAAATGATCTATCCGCTGAAAAACGGAAGCATTTTGAGTTAAAAATTTACGCATAGACACGAAAGCACGCATAATTGCAATGCTAACATCAGCAGCTTTTTCGCTTTTTAATACCGCTGAAATAGCGGCCACCCCTTGTTCGGTAAATACATAGGGCAAATAACCTCCAAGACTTTGTATAGAAGGTATCGCATTTTGCGATAGCATAAAATCTACCTCTCTATCATTAAGTTGAAATACAAAATCAGGTGGAAATCGTTTAGGATTTCGTTTCATTTGTTCTCTTAATCTAATCGGTTTTACCTCATAAAATAGAGCAATATCTTTATCCAGCATCACCTGTAAGCCCCTAACCGTATAAATTTTATTTTCAATTTCTGTACCAGTAATTATTTCCATTTTACTCATATTGAAATTCTTTATAGTTTTCAGGATTTAAAACAACCGAAAGCATGGCTACCACCTTGTTCTGTAAACACGTTAGGCAACGTTCTTCCAACTCCGTGAAAACTTGAAGTTCCAGATTGGCAACTCAAGTTTTCACTTTTTGAGGTCGCATTTTGCGGCTTCAAATTACTCCATTCATTTTCGAAAAGTTGAAATAAGAATCCTTCCGGAAAGCGGTTCAAATTTCCATTTACAGCCTGATTAATAAATTTCGTTTCCGTTTCATACAGTCCGGCCAAATCAGTCCTTCCACATCGGAATAATTGCCGTCAGGAAACCTGCTGGTTAGCCCAATACGTCTGTATATAAAATTATTGAAAATAGTTTGTCGATCAGAAAGCAATATACTCTAAAAGTATCTCAAAAGGAATAATCCTGAACCAGATCTTCTGCAAGAATAGTAGGCTGAGGTACGAATGGCACGTATGGCTCTACGCCCAAATTGCCGGGTTAGCGTATGAAATAGAAATCAAAGATTTACGGGGAGAGCACTTTTTGGATCGTCTGCTTTAAAGGAAGAATTACTTAAAAAGAAATAGTAAAAGTCGCGAATGATACCGCCGTTTATTTTGAAAAATTGTTTTGGGATCCGGCCAAGAAGTTGGAAATATGATTCTTTTGATGAGAAGAAGTTTTTTTTAAAGTCCGGTTTCAGTAACATTTTCTAATCCTTCAGAACAGAAATATTTATCCCATCTTGTTAAGTTTATTTACTCTCTTAGCTCGTTTTATTTGATAGCCTGTAATTTCTTTGTATAGAAAAAAACCTATTCTTAAAGATTAAATGCAATAGGCTGCAAGCCATCACATTTTTCCCATCATCTTCAAGCGCAGTCAGACTGGATGCTGATTTAAAAACTTATTTAGAAAGAAAAGTAGTAGAGGAAAACGTAAACCAGGGGTACTGAATACGATTAAAAATAAATTGTCAGCAACTGTGTTAGCAATTGTGAATAAAAAAGAATTATAGATGTCAACGATTAAATCAGATTGTTTTTTTTGAATAGAAATAGGCGGTGTTGACCTTGAACATCCTGACAAACTGTATGATAAACGTCATATTTTGGATTGAAGCTTATCATCTTTTCTTTTAAGTGTAGATTCTAAATTGCTGAAGTTTAAAACAGTTTATAGCTAAGTTGTAAACTTATTCTATCAAAATTATCAGTAAATATTATGTTTGATATTACTAAACCTGTAGACCTCACAATTAATGCAGAGGGCACCGGACCCAAACGATCCCGCCGACCAGTTTACCTTGATTTCATGCCCCCTTGCAACAGTGCCTGCCCCGCCGGGGAAAATATACAGGGATGGATGGCTCATGCCCAGGGCGGTGATTATTTCGAAGCGTTCCAGACATTGGTGGAGGACAATCCTTTCCCTGCCATTATGGGACGT
>JBBSUB010000014.1:0-35221 GCA_038235345.1 Chitinophagales bacterium | reverse complement strand
TTGTAAAGGCCATTCTTATTGATGGTGCGTATACCTTCAGTAGATAATTTCAAGGTTATCCATTTGTCTTCTTCTGCAAGAAAAAACTTCTTGGTTTGAAGATTTGGTAAAAACCTTCTACGGGTTTTAATATTTGAATGCGAAACAGTATTACCTGTAATCGGTCTTTTTCCAGTTAATTGACATACTCTAGCCATAATGTTCTTTTTTTCGGACGGCAAAGGTAATAATAAAAAACTTACCTGAGAAAATAAATCTTAATCTTTTTTTTAGATGTAAAAGAACAAGGGTATTTATTTAGAATTTATTGAAGCTCAGTGAATTTTTTATAAAATATCCGGCTTATAAAAAATCAATTTCAAAATTTACACGGGCAAATCCTTCAAACATTCTGCTAACTCCACAATATTTATCCTTAGAAAGGTGTACGGCTTTTTCTACTTTAAACTCATCTTCTTCTTTTACTTTGATAGAATAGATGATCTTAACCTCATCATATACAGAGGGTTCTGTATCTGTGCTGTTCGCCTCTGAAGAAACAGTGAAATCTGAGAAATCCACCCTCATTTTATTTAAAATACTTACAATATCAAATCCGGTACATCCGCTTAGCGCTGCTAACATAAGTGCTTTTGGACGCGGGCCAAGATTATTCCCTCCATTTTCTTCGTTGGTATCTATTTGCAGAATATGTCCATCAATATCTGCCGAGAAATTCATTCCTCCATTATAGACTGCTCTAACTTTTTTTATTGCCATATATCCCGATTTTTAAATATTGGCAAAAATAATCAAATTATAAGTGAGGAGAAACGTTTTGAGAAATTTGTTGCGCACTCATAGCTCCGGATTGTCTCCACAAAACTTTACCACCTTTAAACAGGATTAAGGTGGGTACACCCTGAATTTGATAACTTTGAGCAGTTCCCGGGCTTTTATCAATATCTATTTTTACTACCCGTAATTTTCCTGAATTATTTTGTGCAAAACGGGTTAATTCGGGTGCCATTTGCTTACAGGGACCACACCATGTTGCATGAAAATCGACCAAAACAGGCAATTCACTATTTATTAATTGTTTGAATGTTTCCATGCAGAAAATGCTACATAAACTATGCCCGTTCGGTTCGGTTTAACAGCCCATTTCACACCTATAAAAAAATATAGTTGATTATAATGATGAATTGAATCATCTGATCTATTCAGGTTTTATTCTAAACAATCCCTGCATCAATTCCTTTTCTAAATTCCAAATTCAACTCTTTTCTTCTGTCTCTATATACCCGCATCATTTGAAAAGTAACCGCCAATAAAATAAGGGCAAACCCATAATAAAAACCGGCACCAAGGAATTTATTTTCATTAAAAATGATAAATGCCATAATGATGGAATAGATCGGCTCAAAATTATAACTGAGATTCGTTGTAAAAGCAGATAAATGCTTTAATGAATTCAGGCTTAAAATAAAAGCAAAAACCGTACAGAATACAGCCAAAATAACCAGCCAAAACCAATCAGAAGGTGTGGGCATAAAGTAAGGAGCCGGATAATAAGAAAGATAAAATGGGATGACGAGACTAAGCAGAATAAGTCCGCCGGTCATTTCATAGGTCGTAACAATTTTGGGAGAAAACCGGTTAAGAATTGTTTTATTAAAGATTGGAAATAAACATGCCAGGAGAGCTGAAATAATTCCAAAAATAATTCCTACTTTATATTCCGGAAAGAAATCGAAGATCAAATAAATCCCCCCGATGGCAAGTAATCCTAATAATACTTCTACGATATCTATACGCCTCCGGCGAATAAGAGGTTCCATAATAGCTGTAAAAAAACCAATAGCTGAAAGACAGGTCACTCCCACTGAAACATTGGAATATTTAATACTTCCATAAAAGAATAGCCAGTGCATGGCTATAATTCCACCAACACCAAAAAGCTTTAAAACATCTTTCCATTCTATTTTTATGAGTTCTTTCCGAATAATTAAGATACCCCAAAGACAGACGATTGTCAGGACTAAACGCCACCAAACGAGCCAAGCTTCATTCAGATCGATTAATTTCCCTAAAATGGCTGTGAAGCCCGCCAGGAGCACAGCAATATGGAGTTGAATAAATGCCTTTTTCATGTAAGAATGGCAAAATTAGAGCTTCCATTTCATAATGATGAAATAATAATTTATTGGCAGAAAGCTAAAACAAGCTATTAGTTTATGGCTCATAGCTGATAGCACGGAGCCTCATAGCTGTCCTCTATATTAACATACTTTTACACAAAAATCCATATGACCATTGAATGATAACAATCATAGCTTTATATTTGCCCCTGTTTAATTAAACCCAGACTATGAGCTTTAAACGCATTAATAACCTTACAGGGTGGGCAATATTTGCTATTGCCACCTTTACGTATTTGTCCACAATGGAGGCTACTGCCAGCTTTTGGGATTGTGGTGAATTTATATCCAGCGCATATAAATTAGAAATCCCGCATCCTCCGGGAGCGCCTTTATTTATATTAATAGCAAGGCTGTTCACTATTCCTTTACCTCCGGATATAGCTGCCCTTGGCGTAAACACGATGAGTGCATTATCCAGTTCCTTTACGATTCTGTTCTTATTCTGGACGATCACTCATTTCGCCCGGAAAATGACCATGAAAAATATAAACGAAGTTTTCACCAACACCCAGCTTATTTCTATTATGGCTGCAGGTGCGGTAGGTGCTCTTGCGTATACATTCAGTGATTCCTTCTGGTATAGTGCCGTGGAAGGTGAGGTGTATGCAATGTCTTCTTTCTTTACAGCCCTGGTATTTTGGGCAGGACTTAAATGGGAAGATGAAGTCTCAATAGAACAGGCAAATGGAATAAAAGGTCATTTTACAAGGGCTGACAGGTGGTTAATTTTGATTTTTTACCTGATTGGGCTTTCTGTAGGAATACATCTTTTATGCCTTTTGACTATTCCGGCTATCGTAATGATCTATTATTTCAAGAGATACAAAAGGACTAATTGGGGTATTTTCTGGGCTTTTGTAGCGGGTGGTATCATTACAGGAATTGTGCAGATACCAATGGTGCAATGGACGATTAAACTGGCGGGTAAATTCGATATTTTATTTGTGAACAGTTTTAATCTCCCGTACTTCTACGGTTTCACTTTCTTCTTTATTCTTCTTGCTTTTCTCATTTATATTACCCTGAGAGCTGCGAAGAAAAACAACTGGAACTTCATGAAACTGGCCATGTGGAGTTTCGCATTTATATTACTAGGAATTTCTACCTATACTACTACACTTATCCGGTCAAACGCTGATCCGGCAATTGATATGTTTAACGTAGATAACCCGGTGAGTTTGGTTGGTTATCTTAACAGGGAACAGTATGGGGACTGGCCTATTTTAAAAGGGCCGGACTTTACAGCATCTCCGAGCAAACAGGAATTTGAAGATACTTATATCAAAGGAGATGGGAAATATGTGAAGAAGGGTAAGAAAATGAATGTAGAGTATGCACCGCAAGACGTTCATTTTTTCCCACGTATGTGGGACGGAGGTAATGATCGCGGTCAGTCAGATTTCTATGCGGATTTTGCCAATATTGGTAAAGACCCGCAAACAGGAAAATATTACAGCACTCCAACGATGGCAGATAACATTTCCTTCTTTATCAGTTATCAGTTCAACTGGATGTATTTCCGGTATTTCATGTGGAATTTTGCCGGAAAACAAAATGATCTTCAAGGATCAAATATGGGCAATGTAAGAGATGGAAACTGGATTACCGGCATACCTTTCTGGGATAATGCCCGCCTCGGAGACCAAAGCCAGATGCCGGACAGCATTAAACATAACAAAGCGCATAACAGGCTTTTTGCCCTCCCGCTTATACTGGGTCTTTTAGGTTTTCTATACCAATACAAAAAAGACAAGGCTGATACCCTTGTAGTAGCCTTATTGTTCTTCTTTACGGGTATTGCCATTGTACTTTATCTAAATCAGGCAGGCAATCAGCCACGTGAAAGGGATTATGCCTTTGTAGGTTCTTTCTATGCTTTTGCTATCTGGATTGGATTGGGCGTATTATATGTCCAGGAACTTTTTGAAAAGGTCGTGAAAGGAAAAATGGCAACCTATTTAACTGCCGGTATTTGTCTTTTAGCCGTCCCGGTATTAATGGCAAGTCAGGAATGGGATGATCATGATAGAAGTCAAAAAGTATTGGCACGCGATATAGCAATTGATTATTTAGAAAGTTGTGCCCCAAATGCTATTCTGATTACCTTTGGAGATAACGATACGTACCCGTTATGGTATGCGCAGGAAGTACAGGGCATAAGGCCCGATATCCGCGTGATTAACTCCAGTTTATTAGGTACTGATTGGTACATCAATCAATTGAGGTATAAAATAAATGAAAGTGCACCGATAGATGTGATTTGGACTGCAGATCAGATCCTGGGAAGCAATCGTGATGCGATTTATTATTTCCCTGATTTACCGGGAGCTAAAGTGGATCAGAGTCAGCCCTTCGATCTTTATACAATGATGAAAGATTATGCAGGTTCGGATGATCCTAAACGCATGTATCCGAATGAAGGGGAGTACTTGAATATATTTCCTTCTAAGAAAGTAAAAGTATCGGTAGATTATAATAGTGTACTTAAAAACGGAACTGTAAATGCTACGGACAGTGTAGTGAGCGAGGTGGTCTTTGACCTTCCCAGGAATGCTATTGGGAAGAACGAAAGTGCCATATTAAATATTATTGCTGCCAATAACTGGAAAAGACCTATCTACTTTACCTCACTTTATAACGATCTTGGCTTCCAGGATTATTTAAGAACAGATGGGCTTACTTATCGCCTCGTACCTGTAAAAAATGGAGAGGTAAATGCAAATTGGGCTTACAACGTTATGATGAATAAATTTGTATATGGCAATGCGGACAAGCCTGGAGTATTCTTTGATGAAGTAAACCGTCAAAGTCTAAATACCATCCGGATGCAAATGGGATTGGTATCACTTTACCTTTCAGATCATAACAAAAAAGATGAGGCCCGCAAATTACTTGAAAAGGTGGATGCAGGTATGTCACAGGAAAATATGCCCTATGCAATGGTATCCCGCCGTCAGCAACACAACCAGATTTCAGGACAATTATTATTGGCTGCGTATAAATCCGGAGACACTTCTCTAGCACAAAAGATCACCAATTCCTTACGAAAAGATTTGGAGCAGCAGGAAAGATATTATCAAAGTCTTTCAGAAAGGCATCAATTTGCATTAAGCTATGACCATCAAATAGTTCAGCAAATTCTTCAACAATTGAATAGTATGGAGCAGTTTTTTGCAACACCTCAAAAGCAGAATGATTCACCAAACTTGCGAAATGAAAGTATCCCACCGATAACGAACATTCCAAAAGGAGACTCCTTCAATAAGTAAATAAATATTTTCAATTTTTAAAATCCCATGGTTTCATTTCCATGGGATTTTTTTTGTCCTGGTTTATTGAATGTGATAGATACCTCCAACCCAAATCCTACAACCTAATTCCCAAAACCTTTCCTAAAACATTTAACAATCGACTCCGTTTATCCCGCCTCATTCTTTCGTAAATTGCATAACGTCGGTTTTTGAAAAAAGATTTTTTAATTTACACTTATGCGATTTCATCACTTCTCTTCTTTTGATCCTAATGAGAACAGCAAGTCATCCTTTGACAAATTGCTGGATTATTTTATGCAAATGCTCGCTTATACAAGTGGCGAAGTAGGAGAGGCTTTGAGTTGGCTTACCGAACTGGACAAGGAATATGATCTGACCAACGAAGAATATGGAATGGGTGATTTTATAGAAGATCTTAAAAACAAAGGATACATATCGGATAACAACCAGGAAGGGAAAATAAAGATCACCCCAAAAACAGAACAGGGAATCCGAAAACGCAGCCTGGAAGAAATATTCGGGAAATTAAAAAAGTCCAAACAGGGGAATCACCAAACCTTTAAACCTGGCCAGGGAGATGAGATCAGTCCATCAACCCGATCTTATCAATTTGGCGATACGTTGGAGCAAATTGATTTTACAGAATCTATCCGGAATGCACAGATCAATCATGGCGTTGAAAGTTTTAAAATGCAGGAAGATGATTTGCAGATACATGAAACTGATTTCAAAGCGCAGACTTCCACCGTTTTAATGATTGACATTTCGCACAGCATGATCCTGTATGGAGAAGACCGTATTACTCCTGCCAAAAAAGTAGCGATGGCATTGAGTGAATTAATTCAAACCAAATATCCGAAAGACACGCTGGACATTGTTGTTTTTGGAAATGACGCCTGGACAATAGAAGTAAAAGATCTTCCTTATTTGCAGGTAGGACCATACCACACAAATACTGTCGCGGGTTTAAATCTTGCTATGGATTTACTAAGAAGAAGAAAGAATCCGAATAAGCAGATCTTTATGATCACGGACGGAAAACCTACCTGTTTAAAAGTAGGCGGCCGGTATTACAAAAATAGTTTTGGAGTAGATAGAAGAATATTGAACCGGTGTATGAATTTGGCAGCACAATGTAAAAAATTAAAAATCCCTATCACTACGTTCATGATTGCCAGCGATCCTTATTTGCAAAGATTTGTAACAGAATTCACAGAAACAAACAACGGCAAGGCCTACTTTGCTTCTTTGGATAAATTAGGTGCCTTTATCTTTAAGGATTTTGAAAGTGGCAGACGAAAAACAGTTTATTGATCCGGTTAAAACAAAATGTTTAACTTCAATTTAAATTATTTCCATTGAAAGAAATTACAATACAAATACCCCAAGAATCTAAGGAACTTGTGATGGAGTTGGTTTTAAGATTAGGGGGCAGTATTGAAAAAGAATTGTTCGATAAAAAGAAAAGATCCACAAAAGCTCCAAAATCTAAAATCAGTAATAGTAGCACTTCTGAAAAGAAAGAAAACCCCTTTGCGCTTTTTGGCAAATACCCTGATTTTTCTCTCCATCCGAAAACTTACCGAAATGATTTATGGAAAAGAGAAATGGAATTATAATCGATACCGATATACTGATTAAAATATATAGAGGTAGTGCTCATCATAAGGATGTATTAGAAAACCTAAGCTCTGAATTTATAATCTCCTGCATAACTGAAATGGAATTATTAATTGGTTGTAAAAACAAAGTCATGCAGCGTGACATAGAAAATAATTTACAGTCCTTTGAAATTTCTCATTCTTTTAGAACTTTATACTGATAATTTAAAACATTTTACATTCATCGAAGAAATAATTTTATTCGATCCGGGAAATAAATAAAAACCTTCCGGGAAATATTAAACACTACTATGGACATTGAAAATATAAACACCTTAGGAAAACTAAAAGAAAGTAAGTACAAGCAGCGTTCAATAAAAGAAGAACTGCGGGAAAACCTGATAAAGAAAATCTCTAAAAAAGAACTCACTTTCCCCGGCATTATCGGTTACGAAGATTCGGTTATTCCTGAAACAGAAAGAGCCATTCTTTCCCGGCATAATATATTATTTCTAGGCTTACGCGGACAGGCGAAAACACGTATGGCAAGGCAAATGGTCAATCTACTGGACGAATATATTCCCGTTGTAGAAGGAAGTGAGGTAAATGACAACCCATTTGCTCCTTTAAGCAAATACGCGAAAGATCTCATCGCTGAAAAAGGCGATGGCACGCCTATCACCTGGTTGCATCGAAGCGTCAGGTATGGTGAAAAACTGGCTACGCCGGATGTAAGTGTCGCTGATCTTATTGGCGATATTGATCCTATAAAAGCTGCTAATTTAAAACTTAGTTATGCGGATGAAAGAGTGATTCATTACGGCATCATTCCAAGAAGTAACCGCGGTATTTTTGTGATAAACGAATTACCTGATTTGCAGGCGCGTATACAGGTTTCCCTTTTTAATATTTTGGAGGAAGGCGATCTGCAGATCCGTGGATTTAAATTAAGATTGCCGTTGGATATGTTATTCGTATTTACTGCTAACCCGGAAGACTACACGAACAGGGGCGCCATTGTTACTCCGCTTAAAGATAGAATCGAGAGCCAGATACTGACTCATTATCCGACATCTATCGAAAACTCTTTGATCATTACCGAGCAGGAATCGAAGGTGCATGCAAATCAATTGAAGAAAATAAAAGTGAGTGATATGGTTAAGCGCCTGATTGAGCAGGTATCTTTTGAAGCAAGGAATAGTGAGTATGTGGACAGAAAAAGTGGCGTTTCAGCCCGGCTTACCATCGCTTCCTTTGAAAATGCGGTGAGTGCCGCTGAACGCAGGATGCTCATGAACAATGAAAAAGAAACGCAGGTTTGGATTAGTGATCTGACCGGAATAATTCCCTCTATCACAGGTAAAATAGAACTGGTGTATGAAGGCGAACAGGAAGGTCCATTCCAGGTAGCTTATAATCTTTTAGAAAAATCTATCCGCACGCAATTTGTAAAATATTTTCCCGATCCGGAAGCTTTTAAACGCAAAAGAGGAAAAGATGCCGGAGTGGAAGAAAACCCGTATAAGCCGATCATCCGGTGGTTTGATAGTGGTAATCACCTAAACCTATTCCTTGATTTGCAGGATGAGGATAAAATCCAGCTTTTGTACAAAGTAGATGGTCTGTATAGCCTCGTTAAAAAACATTTCCCGAATCTGAATAGTTCGGAAAACGCGCTTTTGATGGAATTTGTTCTGCATGGGTTAAGTACCTATTCATTGATAAGTAAAAAAGTAGTGGAAGGAAAGATCGAGTTTAAAGATCTCATGGGTAGTATGCTCAATTTAAATACACAATCTTTTAAAGATGAAGATTTTGAAGAGGATGATTTTAATTAAACCTCAAATAATTTGCAATAAAATATCTTATTTAAAACAGTCCCCCTTCAAATCTTGGGGGATTTTTCATTCGCAAAAAAAAAGCTAAATTATATTCACTTCCCTTTCAAGTTCAATCCCAAACCGTCCTTTTACTGAAAGAATAATTTCCGAACTCAGATCATATATTTCCCTGCCGGAAGCATTTCCGTAATTGACTAACACCAAAGCCTGTTTGGGATAACATCCTGCATCATTTTTTCTGTATCCTTTCCACCCACATTGTTCTATCAGCCAGCCGGCAGGAACTTTTAAGTGAACATCATCTATGGAATAAAAAGGAATTTCCAGCACACCTTCATTCTTTTTTGAGGAAGAAAGAAACAATTCAGTTGTCCTGGTATATTGACCTTTTGTGATAACCGGATTTTTGAAAAAACTACCGGCATTTCCGATCACAGCCGGATCCGGCAATTTCGAAGAGCGAATATTTATAACAGCGTCTGATATTGCTTTAATGCTTAGCTGTGTTATATTCATTTTCTCCAACTCCTGCTCAATAGCTCCATAGGAAGTATTAAAAACCGGTTTCAAATTTAAAGCGAATGTTACATTTAAGATAACAAAACGATCTTTATATTTTTTCTTAAAAATGCTTTCCCTGTATCCGAATTCACACTCCGGCTTTTTAAATTTCCGGACAATATTTTCTTTCAAATCGTAGGCTTCCAGTTCATGAAAAACATCTTTTATTTCCACGCCATAAGCACCAATATTCTGCATAGGCGAAGCGCCTACATTTCCCGGAATCAGGGAAAGGTTTTCTACGCCGCCGTAATTATTATTCACACAATGCAATACAAACCTGTGCCAATTAATTCCCGCGCCTACCCGGACTAAAACCGTTCCATCTCTATCATGAGATTCATCAATAAAGGAAATATTGTTTTTCAATATCAGACCTGGAAAATCTTTTGTGAAAAGAATATTACTTCCGCCACCCAGGATCATTTTTGAAGTGTTCTCCTGATCTTTCAAAATTGACTGAAGGCTTTCCACAGACTCAAACTCTGTAAAATATTCAGCTTGCACATTTATACCAAACGTGTTATAATTTTTTAAGGAGTAGTTTTGCTGAACTTGCATGGAAATAAAATTATCGGCAAAGTACCAAATTATGAATGAACAAACAGCAATTGTTATTGGAGCTACAGGATTGATAGGCCATGTGGTGGTAGAAGTTTTATTAAAAGATCCCGCTTTCAGCAAAGTGAGAATTCTTGTGCGCGAAAAAACCGGTCTATCACACCCAAAACTGGAAGAAAAAATCGTCAACTTCAATGACATAGCTGATTATACGAGTAAATTCGGAAAGGGAGATGTCATTTTTAGTTGTGTGGGAACGACTCAAAAAAAAGTAAAGGGCGATAAAAACGCTTATAAAAAAGTAGATTTTGACATCCCGGTAAATGCCGCCAAAATCGGCATTGAAAACGGGTTCAAAAAGTTCATGCTGGTTTCATCCATCGGCGCAGATGCAACATCCAAAAACTTTTATTTGAAATTAAAAGGTGAAACGGAAGATGCATTGAAAGAATTCCCGTTTGAAAGTATTGGATTTTTTCAACCGTCTATTCTTTTAGGGGAAAGAAACGAACACCGATCCGGTGAGCAATTCGCTAAAATGCTTATGCGGACTTTTTCCAAATTACTCATTGGAGGATATAAAAAATATCGCGCGATCGATGCCATAGATGTAGCTGCGGCCATGGTCAATGAAAGTAAGAAGCACAATCCAGGAGTGCATTCTTTTGAATACGCAGCTATTATGGAAATTTCAAAAGGAGAAACAATTTAAATTCAAACATCTCTTTTAAAAAGGATCTACATCTACGATAACGACCACACTTCTGAATCGTTTGTCTGACTTCAAAAGATCAATAAAATTTAGGATTACTTTCTTCTGAATTTTTAATTGAGCAGAGTCCTGCTGTAGTTTAAGGAGAATTTCCATTAAATACATATTCCTTACACGACCGATGATAGGTGCAACCGGCCCGGAAATATTATCAAAGTTTTTCTGTAAATATTCACCCAAAACATCTGCCGCGGCCATCACTATTTCATTCTTATTATGCTTTAGAGTAAGACGGATCAATCGGCTGTATGGCGGATAAAAAAACTGCTTCCGCATCTCCATTTCGTTCTCATAGAACTTCTTGTAATCATGCTGCTGAACAAAGGCTAAAACCGGGTGATTGGTCTTAGCCGCTTGTATTAACACTAGACCACGACCTGTTCTGCGTCCGGCTCTTCCACTCACCTGTTCCATCAATTGAAAACCTCTTTCATTTACCCTAAAATCTGCAAAACTTAAAAGGCCATCAGCATCCAGAATTCCCACCAAACTTACTTTTTCAAAGTCCAATCCTTTTACCACCATTTGGGTACCTGCCAATATATCAATACGGTGCTGTTCAAAAAGTTTGATCAACGTATCATGCGCATTCTTCCCCCTTACAGAATCCACATCCATACGTGCGATACGTGCGTCCGGAAAATCATTTACCAATTCTTCCTCAACTTTTTCAGTTCCGAAATTTCTTTCTTTCCAATGCACACTTCCGCATTTCGGACAGGCAATTAATTTAGGATAGGTATTGCCGCAATAATGACAATGAAGTTTGTTTGAATATTTATGTAGCGTTAGGGTCACCGAACAATCCTGACATTGCGGAATATAGGCACAGGTTCCACACATCAAAAAAGGCGCATAACCCCGCCTGTTCTGAAAGAGGATAATTTGCTGTTCAGCTTTTAGTGTTTTATCAATTTCTTCTTTCAACTGGGGTGAAATGATCACCTTCCCTTTTTTTGAGGCAGCCACCGTTTTGGTATCAATAATCCTTATTTCGGGAAGTTCCGTTCCTCCATACCGCTGACTTAATTCGATTAACGCATATTTATTTTTTTGAGCATTATAATAACTTTCCAATGAAGGTGTAGCACTTCCTAAAAGTACTTTTGCACCGCATAAATTTCCATAAAAAATGGCCGCATCACGAGCATTATACCGCGGTGCTGGATCCTGTTGTTTAAAGGAGGAATCATGTTCTTCATCAATCACAATAAGGCCCAGGTCCTTAAATGGCAGGAATAGCGCGCTTCTGGCTCCAAGTATGATCTTTAATTCACCTGTCTTGATCTTATTCCAGATCTCCACCCGTTCGTTATTGTTAAATTTGGAATGATAAATAGCAATATTACCACCAAAATAATGTTGTAATCTTCGAATAATCTGGGCCGTTAGTGTGATTTCCGGAAGCAAATACAGCACTTGTTTTCCCTGGCTGACAAATTTTTCTATTTGCTTTATATACAATTGAGTTTTCCCACTGCTTGTAATGCCGTGTATCAGGCACACTTCTTTTTGACTAAATGCCTCATCGATCTCATCCAAAGCTTTTACTTGCGATTCATTGAGGGTAAAGTTTACATCCATTTTTTTCGGCAGAGATTGTATCCTGTCTACATTTCTTTTTTGGATGATCAGAACATTTTTATCTGTGAGTCCTTTTAATTGGGAGGAAGTTGTTCCCGTCTTTTTCAATAAAGCCGATTGCAAAACCTCACCTTCTGTCTTTGAAAAATGAAGAAAGCCAAGTAATAGCTCCAGTTGTTTGGGCGCGCGTCCCAACTCATCCATAAGCACCATCAATTTATCGTCTGAATCATAATCCGGATTCAGGAGAACATAACTTTCCTTTTTCTCTTTGTACTTATCGGAAAGGGATTCCCAAATAAAACAAACTCTTTTTTCAATTAATTTTTTAATAAGCGGGTAAATGTGCATGATACCTGCCACCTGCTGGGCTTCTGTAATTTTCAATTCTTTTTTTATCAATAAAGCTTCTGCAAGTAAATATTCCTCATCGCCCAGGTCACCAAAATCATCGCCGTATTCTTCATTGTAAATTAGGATGGCCTCACTGCTTAATTTTAAGTGCGTTGGAAGTGCCGCCGCCATTACCTCTCCTTCACTGCACATATAATACTCACTGATCCATCTCCACAATTGTAGTTGCCGTGGATATATTATAGGTTCGTCATCTATGACACTGATGATATCCTTCGTATTGAATTCCGGTTTAGTATTAGAAAATGATTTGATCAGGCCGGCATACTTTTTATTTTTCCCAAAAACGACCTCCACCCTGCCGCCTATTTGTATTTTTTTTACAAAATTGTCCGACACTGAATACGTATAGGTCTTGGGAATCGCTAAGGGCAATATCACTTCGATCCAGGTACTCACAGGAGGAGTTATTTCATTAAATAAACCATTAGCCATGTACATTATTATTTACCGGTACAAATATACCGTTCATTATTTACCTGTCGATTTCAATCCACGTTGCTTCGTATCGAACCAAAGCTTCTTCCATCTGCAAATATATTTTTTCTTTCAGCCAATCCATATCTTCCATACGCAGTCCTTCAGTAATGGTTTCAGGTAAATAGACAGCCCGGCATTTACCAGGATTAAGAGAAAAAATACTTTTATAATTTAGGCGATCATACGTATCCAGGAACAAAACCGGTTTGATTGGTTTTTGTGTTTCGATAGCAATTTTAAAAGCACCGTTAAAAAATTCTTTCAGCGGTTTATGCGTCATATTAAACGTTCCCTCCGGACAAATAAAAACAGAAATCTTTTCATTGATAAATTCAATAAGCCTCTTAACGCTATTTGCACGGCCCTCCGAATCACTCCGATCTACAGACACAGTCCCATTTTTATAAATTGCTCCGAAAATGGGTATTTTATTCATGGTGGATTTTCCAAGTATTCTAAAATGTTGTTTTCTAAAAACCTTCATCATCATGGGAATATCCATATAGGAAATATGATTGCTTACAAAAATATATTCCCTCTCCGGGTCGTACGACCCTTCTTTTATATTTATATATCTAATCCCTGTAAAAAAGAAAAACAGGTCAGCCCAAAGACGGGCAAGAAAATAAATCATATTACCTCCTTTGACAGGTTCACGAAAAAAAGCAATCATAAAAAAAGGGAATAAAAGGAGCATAAAAAAGACAAAAACAAGAATTCCATAAATGCTGAAAATGAACCGAAAACCTTTTAATATTGGTGACATTAGATAGATTTAAGAAAAATAATTCGTCAAAAAGAAGCTAAAATAGATATAATCTTGAACTTTTAATACACATAAAAGTCTCATTTCCCGTATATAAATAAAATTCATTTTCTTTTCTGGAATTTTATAGGGTTAATTAATAAAAACGTCCTACATTTGCACTCCAAAAATTGGAAAAGTATGTTTGCTATAGTAAAAATCGCGGGCCAGCAGTTTAAAGTAGAACCAGGCCAAAGTTTATATGTACCTCATCTTGCAGGAAAACAAGGTGACGAAGTTGAATTTTCTGACGTGCTTTTGCATGACAACGACGGGAAAGTTTCCCTCGGTGGTGATGCAAATGTGAAAGTAAAAGCAGAAATCATTAACGATTTAGTAAAGGGTGCAAAAGTGATTGCCTTTAAAATGAAACGTAGAAAAGGTTTCAGAAAAAAGCTTGGTCATCGTACTCAATACACGCATATAAAAGTAACAGCAATAGCATAAGCAAACTGCTGAAAAGAAGCATTTTTAAGAAAATGTTTTATTAATTTTAATATTTTAATTTAAGAATAATGGCTCATAAAAAAGGTGAAGGTTCCGTAAAGAACGGCAGAGATTCACACAGCAAAAGATTAGGCGTAAAAATATTTGGAGGACAGGCAGCTACTTCAGGTAATATCATTATACGTCAACGTGGTACTACCTTTCACCCTGGTAACAATGTTGGTCTTGGAAGAGATTTTACCATCTTTGCCTTGACTGATGGTGTAGTGGTTTTCAGGAAAACCAAAGGCGACAGAACAGTTGTTTCTGTAAACCCGGTTCAGGAAGCTGTATAATCTTTTTTTAAATAAGTTTTGGCAGTTAACAAATAGTTTTTATTTTTAGTTATTATTTACTAACAATTAAATTCTAAAAACATGGCAACTGCAAAAAAAGCCGCTCCTAAAAAAGCTGCTCCTGCAAAAAAAGCTGCTCCGGCCAAGAAGGCTGCACCAGCAAAAAAAGCCGCACCTGCAAAGAAAGCTTCACCAGCAAAAAAAGCGGCTCCTGCTAAGAAGGCTGCTCCTGCTAAAAAAGCGGCTCCTAAGAAGGTGGCTCCTGCAAAAAAATCAGCTCCTGCTAAAAAAGCGGCACCCGCAAAAAAAGCAGCTCCTGCTAAAAAAGCGGCTCCTGCAAAGAAGGCGGCTCCTGCTAAAAAGGCGGCTCCTGCAAAGAAAGCCTCTCCTGCCCCTGCTCCGGCAGCAGCAGTTACAGCTTCTAAAGCAGCTTCAGCTCCAAAGGCAGCTAAAAAGAAAAAGTAATTTATTTTTTCTTTCAAATAAAATCTTAAGTCCTGAATTTTTTGGGACTTTTTTCATTTAGGGAAGTGTAAAGTTTTATCAGGGAATTATTCCGGAAAAATTAGTGAGGTGCTACTAACGCAAAAGGGATGTTTGCTTCAAACAAATTATCATGACCAATAAAGAGATCAGCAACCATTTTACATTTCTATCTAAACTGATGGATATCCATGGTGAAAATTCTTTCCGTTCAAAATCCTATTCTGTTCTTGCATATAAGATTTCACAACTAAATGTTGAGTTGGCAACTTTACCTGAAAAAGATATTTGCAAACTCAGTGGCATTGGTGAAACAATGGGTAAAAAAATTACTGAAATACTTGCCACTGGCAGTATGCAATCACTGACAGATATAATAGAAAACACGCCGGCGGGAATATTGGAAATGATGCAAATAAAAGGCATCGGCCCAAAGAAGATCAATCTTATCTGGAAAGAAATGGAGATCGAAAGTGTGGGAGAATTATTATATGCCTGCCAGGAAAACCGGTTGCTTTTTTACAAAGGATTCGGAAAAAAAACACAGAATAATGTGATTGACTCCATCGAGTATTATTTGAGTCACCAGGGAAGCTATCTGTATGCACAACTGGAAATTCTTGCCTCAGAACTTTTATCTTATTTCAAAAAAACTTTTGCAACGGATAATGTATTTATAACCGGAGATTTTGCCCGGCAGGAAGAAACAGCAGATGTATTGGAATTTGTTATAGCAAAAAGCCAGGAAGACATTGTAAAAATATTATCTCCTTTGGAAGAATTCCTTCTTTCAGAAAAAGCGGAAGATTGGGTAAATTTTAAATACGCGGATAAAATAAATGTAAAGATCCATCAGGTTGGGAATGAAAACTTGCAGGAAAAAGTATTTGACACCATTGGGAATGTTGATTTTGTACAGAATTTTAAAGCAAGCTTCCCTAAGCTCAATTTTAAAAATATTCAAAATGATCTGGACATTTTCAGGGAAGCCGGAATACAATATATTCCTCCTTTTTTACGGGAAACACCAGAAATAATTCCATGGGCAAAAGCCGGTAAAATTCCATTACTAATACAACCCGGAGATATAAAAGGAATTATTCACTGCCACAGTACATGGAGTGATGGAAATAATAGTATAGAAGAATTGGCTGAAACCTGCATCAGATCAGGGAAAGAATATCTTGTACTGAGCGACCACAGTAAATCCGCCACCTATGCACAGGGATTATCCGAAGAAAGAATCAAGGCACAACATGCATCCATAGACGAGGTAAACAAAAAACTTGCACCCTTTAAAATTTTTAAAAGTATTGAAAGTGATATTTTAAATGATGGCAATCTTGATTATAGTAATTCCATTCTTTCAACCTTCGACCTTGTGATCGCATCCGTGCACTCCAATCTGAAAATGAATGAGGATAAAGCGATGTCAAGATTGTTGAAAGCAATTGAGAATCCATTTACGACTATTCTTGGGCACATGACGGGCAGATTGCTTCTAAGCCGGCGTGGATATCCGTTGGATCATAAAAAGATCATTGATGCCTGCGCGTCAAACAATGTGGTTATAGAAATTAATGCAAACCCAAGGCGGCTGGATATGAGATGGCAATGGATCTCTTATGCACTGTCTAAGAATGTGCTGCTATCCATTAACCCGGATGCACATTCACTCCCGGAATTTGATAACACAAAATACGGTGTATTGGTCGCTCAAAAAGGGATGGTCACAAGGAAAAATAATTTAAGCAGCTTTGGATTAAAGGAGTTTGAGGAGTTTTTGGCGGGGAGGAAGTAGGTGTCAGGTATCAGGTATCAGGTATTAGGTATCAGGTATCAGGTATTAGGTATCAGGTATCAGGTATTAGGTTGAAAGCCTTCGGCGTTGAATACTTTGTGTTGAATACTTCGTGTTGAACTCCGAACTCCAAACTCCGAATTTTGAACTACGAACCAGGACAGGTCGCGAGCTGTCCCTACCCTGAACTTTGAACTAAAAACTACAAACTATTCCACCACCGCCGGAATTTCCACGTAAAAAACCGTCCAGGCATTCTCTTTGGTTTCAAACCAAATCCGTCCATTTACCTTTTCAACAATCCCCTTACACATCGCCAGTCCCAATCCTGTACCGGAGGATTTTGTTGTAAAGTTTGGCGTAAATATTTTAGAAATCATAGATTCCGGAATCCCATTTCCATTATCCTTGATGGTTATAAGAACTTTATCTTCCAGTAATTCACTGGCAATTTCAATGACCGGTTTTTTAAATTCCGGTACTGCCTGCACAGCGTTTTGAAGTAGGTTTGTGAACAAGCGGTTAATTTGCGTTTTATCAGCCTCTATCAATATTTCAAATGGAGTAAGGTTTGTAATAACTTCTACCTCTTCATTGGCAGAATAAAGCGTAATTAAATGTTCGAGAGTGTGATTGATATTGAACAATTGATTCTTCGAATTTCCAATATTTGCAAATTGAGCAAAATCACTTGCTATCTTGGAAAGATGTTCAATTTGTTCCAGTAAAATATTCGCGACATAGACTGAAACCTTTTTTACATCCGGTGCATTGTTATCAATAGCCATCTGAAGGTACTGTAAATTCAATTTCATGGGGGTTAGCGGGTTTTTAATCTCATGAGCTACCTGTCGTGCCATTTCGCGCCAAGCCCCCTCTCTTTCGCTCTTAGCAAGCTTTACGGCGCTTATATCTAATTGCCGCACCATTTTATTATACTCTTGAACTAATTCCCCTATTTCATCCTTTCTTTTCCAGACAATCTCTTCGTTCCCTGTTTGCAGGTTTATTTGTTTCATGCGCCCGCTAATAATGGAAAAAGATCGTGTAATCGTATTCGTTATAAAGAGTGCAATAATACCGGCAATTAGAAAGATAAACGCATTCAGATTAATAATAGTCACCAAAAAATTAGAGATTTCATCCTGCAATTTATTCTGGGATTCAAAATAAGGGATATTCAAATAAGCATATTCACGCCCATTCTCGTCCCTTACCGGCAGGTAATTACTCAGGTATTTAAGACTACCAATTTGCTGCTGTTGGAAAAATTGGGCATCCTTCAATTTACTCAAATGATAAAAAGCAAAAGGATCCATCTTTTCACTCACAATTCCTTTATTATACGGAAATGGTACGGAAGAAACTTTCAAATCACCATCCAGGTTATAAAGATTTATATCTGTAGCATGAATGTTAGAGACATTATTGATGATTTTCTCCAGCTTCCCCAAAGCAAGGTATTTTAGATTCTTTTCATTAAAATCATTTACCGTCATTGTATCTATGGTGGTGCGCAATTCATTTTCCATTACATGAATTGTCCTGCTCAATTTTTCCCTGTTATTACTATGATAGCGGCTGATAAAAAATAAAATAGTTGTGATACCAATAACCAAAAATGAAAATACACTGATCAAAATAATGGTTCCATGAACCTGATTCCTGATCGTAAATTCCCAGAAAGAACGAACATCCGGCCGTCTTCTTCGATCTACCAGGAACTGACTAACAACATTAAAAAAAACCGTAACGATCAGGAAAGAACAAAACAGGTAAGCAAATAACGTAAGGGATTCGATAAAAAAGCGATCCTGCCTTGCTATGACGATCACTTTATCCGCATTTGCCTTATACCATAATTCTTCATAGCCATTGTTATGGATCGACTTAAATTCATTATAAGTAAATCCCTTATTATCTATGTTCGTTTTGAAAGGATAATCATTGTAACTGGTACTCAGCCTGTTCTTATTGTAAATGGCAAAAGCATACACAGTAGAACTTTCAATAGAATTACTGTTTCCTTTTGAAAATAGTTCGGGATACAGGGCATCACTTTTATATTTTTTTGGACTCGACAAAATAAATATGTATCCAAGCACATTACCGGAAGTATCTGAAACTGCTTTTTTGCTTATGTAATTAAACCTGTCATAGGATACGTCATAATAAAAAAGATCCGGAATGCCGGTAGGTTTTCCCTGGCTTTGGATAACCGTATTTAGTGAATTAAAATTGGCCGAATCCGTATTAAACAGCGGTTCTTCGAATTCATTGAAGGTATAAATCTTTGTATCATATTTATTAAGGTACCCGGAAAAATTCTCATTGAGCAAACTATCCTTTAACCTGTTATTTGTGGATACTGATTTAAATTTGTAAAAAATATCTGCCAGGTAATCATTCCGGAAATCTGTCAGAACAATATTCATCATTACAGGACCAGATGGATCAGCTTTATTCGCAAGGTTTATTGCAAACTTTTTTCGCTCATCCAACTCCTTTGCTCTATTCTCGAAAAAAATAACGGCTGTAATAGAAACCGAAAAAAAGAAAAGCCAGAAAATAAACCTGGATGAAATGAGATGATAAGCCTGGAGAAGCAACACCCGGAAATTTAAGAGAAACACAAAAAGTAAGAGCCAGACAAGTACACAAATATTGAAAGCAAGATGCCTCGAATGCGGATACAGAGTTAAGGTTAACAATCCACATGAGGCAAGTATTAAATAGAGATAAGGCGTGTTCCCTTTTAAAAATGTGTTGAGTGGTTGTAATAGAATCTGGATCAGGAAAAAATACCCAACAGCCACACAACTCAAAACAATAAATCCAACAGCACTGTAAATATTTAAGGAAAAAAAGTTAATGACATCAAAAGAGATTTGAGAATCAGATACCAGTGTACGAACGATTCTGCCACAAAGAACTGTAAAACCAAACATTAAAAGAGAAATCACTACGGTGACCACATATTTATGCCATGATTTTTTAAATATAAAGTTGGAAAAATCATACCTGAAATGGTAGCGGATAAAAAGTACTACCCAAATAAACAGTAACGAGTTAATAAGCAAATCACCCAGAGATCTAAGAACAAAACCGGAATTGTAAATTTTAGGATCAAAAAGTTCAAGATGATAAAAATTAAATGGAAATGGCAGGTAATAACTGAGTGTTCTTAAAATAAACAAAGAACCAAGTAAAACAAAAATCGCCCAGGCAAAACCATTTTTCTTCACAATATAATTAGCCAAAATATGAATGAAAAACAAAATCATAACGGTTCCTAGTAACCGGAACCAGATGGCTAAAATATTATCATGGAATACAGATACCGAACTGATATGAGAAATATAAAACAACGCCTTACCATCCGGATCCCTGATGACGAGTTTGGTGGGCTTAGTACTGATGTCGTATGCTTTTTCAATATCCTTTACAGCTGTGAAGGTATTTTCGAGGTATTGGTTTTCAATATAATAATCCCATTTTACCGGAATAAGACAAATGATCTTATAGAGTAATCCATCCTCTGTTTGCAAAGATGTTTTCCTGGAAACATACCAACCGTTCAATAATTTATGAAAAGAAATTCCATCCTCTCCGTTTATCACTGCCCGATCAGGCTCCACGATTTGAGTATTCCAGAATATGGGAACATCCGGGCTAAAAGGGTTTACCTGGTAAAAGAAAATAAAAAATGGCTTCTCAACCAACCCTTCCAATTCTTTGGTATCATAATTCTGCGCGATAATCCCCCTGATCAAAAGAGAGTCATTTAAAAATTCTGAAACATTGTGTTCATTTTTAGTAATATTCTTTTGAATTTCCTTCTGGATGGCAAAAGGCGTGGATGTTCCACTCCAATAATTATTAATAATGAATGAAATAGTCAATAGCCATGCTGCTACAATGAGCAAATAGCTATTTCTTTTAAAAAAAGTATCGTTCTGATTAATGGGCAATTCAGTCGTTTTGTTTTTTAACTTCATTCCAGATAGCGTCCATTTCCTCTAAGGACATATCTATTAAATTTCTACCGCTTTCCTGTACTCTTTCTTCCATCAGGTTAAATCGTTTAATGAATTTCTTATTCGTGAGCTCCAGGGCGTTTTCTGCATCTACTTTTAAAAACCGGACATAGTTGATCACTGAAAAGAAAAGATCGCCAGCTTCTTCTTCTATGTGTTCTTTATCATCATTTGCAACAGCTTCTAGCAATTCTAATTTTTCTTCTTCCACTTTGTTCCAAACCTGCTCTTTGTTGGCCCATTCAAATCCAACCTGTTTTACCTTTTCCTGTATGCGCATGGCTTTGACCATTGCAGGTAAAGATTTTGGCACTCCGCTCAACACAGATTTTTTTCCTTCAGCAAGTTTTATTTGTTCCCAATTTCTTTTTACCTCTTCCTCATTTTCAGCAACCACATCGCCATATATATGCGGATGGCGCTTGATAAGTTTTTCAGAAATGCCATTGATAACTTCCTGTAAAGTAAACTGATTTTTTTCAGTTGCTATTTTTGAGTAAAATATAACATGTAATAGCAGATCACCCAGTTCCTCCTTAATTCCATCCCAATCCTTATCTGTGATCGCATCTGCTAACTCAAATGTTTCTTCGATGGTTTGTTGGCGCAAAGTATGGATCGTCTGCTTTTTATCCCATGGACATTTTTCACGCAATTCGTCCATAATTTTTACTAAACCATTGATATGAATATTTTGGGGCATTCTTTAAATTTTAAATCTGGAAAAATGAGATAAAGATGAAAATGACAAAAAGAAAAGAAATAAGAAATATGAATGACACTAAAAAAAGAACATATTTCAATATCGTTTTTCCTCTTCTCTGCTGATAAAAATTACGCATTGCTTTATACAAGTAAAAAAAGATCATTAAGGTTAATAAGCCATTGACGTAACTAAGCCAACTCCAGTTGGGAAAGGTCTGTAATCTTGAAAACCCAATAGAAAACAACATCACTATAAAAACAAAAATGTAAAAATGGAGCGTAAAGATACCATGGCTTACATAATAATATTCTTTGTGCCGGATATATAACAATTTAAATAGAAGGGCCACAAAAGGCAAAGACACAAACAACATTTGAGGAAAATGATGCGTTATTGAATCAGTAAGTGCCTGGACAGTCTGTTTCATATTATGGTTGAATTTTGCATTAAATTCAATTTCTTTCCGTACAAGCTTTCTCTGAAGCCATTTATCTTTAACAGCTCCTGTTTTCAATAATGAATCGTATTGAGCCTCGTTCCGATAATTCTTTTTGGTAAAATGAATGCCCCTCCCCGATTTAGCACTATCCATATAATGATTAAAATCACTCGTGTTCATAGGTTTTCCATTATTCAGTTTAGCCGTGAATTGATCAAATTCCTCATAAGGCATTTTCTCTAACTGCTCCATTGTTTTACCTTTTAATGTAAATTCATCCGATGTCATTTGCAATTCATTAAAATGAACAAAAGCAAAAAATACCAGGAAGAAAATAAAAGACGTGAACAGATACATCCGGATCGGATTTAAATATCTCTGCCTCCTCCCGTTCATGTATTCACGGGATAAAAAGCCGGGTTTGAATAGCAGATCCTTTAAGGTTGTAAAGAATTTTCCGTCGAAATGGGTGATGTCATTAACGAAATGAACAATGAACTCAATAGCAGATTCTTTGACTTCAACATTTTCCTGGCCACAATGATGGCAAAAGCGTCCTACAACCTTTGTATTACAATTGAGGCAATTATTTTCTTTTCTCTGTTTAAGATGAGACATTGAACTTGAGCGTTAGATTTCTTTAATTCCAGGTTAAAAATAATAAATAAACACAGCAATATAAATATATCCGCTATTTTACAGTTTTAAATATTCATTTAAAATTTCCTATAATAAACTCATTGAATGTATAAATATTTTTCATTCCTGGTAACGTTAATAATTACGATAGGTTACTTAACGCCTTCGGCAAATGCGCAATACTACTTTAAAGACATTTTAAACACAAAAAAGCTAAACCAGGAGTTTTCAGAACTAAAGAAGGCTAAAGTAAAATTTATAAAGCTGAATAGTTTTGAGGACAATGACGCACCCAGCGAAGGATTTCTTGCCGAAAAGAAATTTAATAAGGATTATTCCCAGTCAGAAATGATTTCCAGGTCATACATAACGGAGGAGACACTTATAAAAACGGATTATGACAACGAGGGACGGATTATAAAAACCACGACCACTACGCCAACTATTACGAACACCACCGGTTACACTTATGATAATAACGGAAATCTAATAGAAGTATCTACCTCAACATTTGATGATGGAGATTCCAGCAAGATGAGCGAATTGCATAAGTATACCTATCAGGGAGGTATACCCGAAAAAATGACTGTCAGTAGAAATAAATCTATTTTGTTTACAATTAATTTCGTGAAAGATGAACACGGGAACATAATTGAAGAAAACGACGGTGGTAAGGCAGATGAAAAAAAATATTATTACTATTATGATACCCGGAACCGGCTCACTGATATTGTAAGGTACAATAGGACTGCCGGCAGATTATTGCCCGATTATATGTTTGAATATGACGCCGGATTACTACCAATCAAAATGACCACAATTGCAGAAGGTGGAAGAAATTATTTCATTTGGAGATATGCCTATACCGCCAATCACCTTCCTGAAATAGAAAAATGCTATTCGAAAGAAAAAAGATTGTTGGGCACAATTCAATATGAATATAAGTGATCATCAGATCAACTGGGCAATATCAAAAAGAATGATAAATATGGAGAACATGACAATCACCATCATTAATATTCGTATCCAGAGAATTTTCTTTTTAAAACTACCGGCAGCAAAAGATATTGCCACAATGCAAAAGACAATGGATAAAATATGAATGGCAGAAAAGTTTTGCATCCATTCAGGAAAACTACTCAAAAAAGAATCCTTTTTCTCCCCTTCGCTCATAAAGCCGAATCTCCATCCAAGCGTAATCCACATTAAAAAAAGCATAAAGGCCGGCAGAAAAAATAGTACCGCAAGACCGGCAGAAGATTTTTTGGATACTTTAGATTTGGTAGACATTGTATTAAATTTTTGATTGCATTAAAAGTAATTGAAAAAACAAAGAGTTACAAATGAAATATTTTTTGTTCCCATTTTTATTTTTTACAGATTCATAAATACTTTTTCAGATAATATATTTCGATCTAAAAATCATCCAAAGCAAAAAAATATTTTACTATTTGGAGTTCACAAATTCCTATTCTACCAAAATGAAGAAAGAAAGTTGAAATTTCCTGAATCGGTATTTTAAGAATTAAAAAAGGTCAGGCTGACCATTATTTTTTAAAATAATGCAGTCCTTTCTCTTTTTAAATCTAAATTAAAATACTTTTTACAGACTTTTTTTTGATCCATTTTTTATAAAATTCATTTGTAAATAACATGTTAGGTTTTATTTAACGAATTGCATTTTTTATACGTAAAAATGACCAAAATTTAAAAATATAGAAACATTCTGACTGTTTAAAAAAGAGTAAATATTTTTTTATGGCACGGTTTTCGGCTTAATAGGGTTCTAATCCTAAAATTAAAAAAGCTGATTTTAAGATTAACCCTAAAATTTTAAAAATTAAATTAAGTACAATGAACACTTCCAACAATTCTGTAACAACACAGGAAAAAGAATCACCGAAAAATATTAAGAATCTGATCATTGGTCTTTTAGTCGCAGGGATACTGGTAATGGGTGGTTTTATGATTTTCAATCATTCACAAAACGATCAATACCTGAAGACACAAGAAACAGAAATTGCAAAAGTTACCACTGAAAAAAGTGATATTCAGGCAAGCTTCGATGCTTCTCTTGCACGTTTAGATTCTATGACAACTACCAATACAGAATTGCAAACAAAGTTGTCTGAAAAAGACAATGAGATTGCTAAAATGAAAACAGAGATCAGGGGCATTTTAAATAATAAAAATGCAAGCGCTTCCGAATTACAAAGAGCAAAAAAACTGATCGCTCAATTAAATGGTGAGATCAATACAATGCAGGAACAGATTGCATTCCTTACCAGTGAGAACGACTCTTTAAAATACGAAAGAGAAGAATTAAGAGCAGAAAGAGTTACTCTTATCCGTAACCTGGATTCCACCAAAGATGTAAACACAAATCTTACTTCAAAAGTAGATGTAGGTTCTACATTGAATGCTTCTAATATATTAATAACGCCTATCAAGATTAAAAATAACGGAAAAGAAAAAGTAAAAACCGTTGCTAAAAGAGTCGACAAATTAGTAGTTAGTTTTGATGTCAGAAACAGAATTATTCAATCAGGTTCTACTGACCTTTATGTAATTGTCATTGGTCCGGATGGTAAGGCAGTAACAGATGCTGCAGGTTCCGGAACTTTTACAACCCGCGAAGAAGGTGAAAAGTCTTTTACAGCAAAATTGCCTGTTGATCTGGAAACATCAAAAACTAAAAATGTAGAATTTGGTTTTGCACCAGGTGAGCATTTTAAACAAGGAAGTTACATTATCAAGATCTATCAAAATGGATTCCTGATTGGACAAGGCAAACAAGACCTGAGAAAAGGTGGCCTTTTCAGCTAAATATATTTCACTTCAATATCTCCCTCTAAAACCAAAAAAAACTATCCGGAAATTCGGGTAGTTTTTTTTTGCCCATTATTTCCTTTTTTCTAAATAGGATTTGAAATTTTCTAATGAGCAATTTGATTATTTTTGATGAATTCCTCTCTTCTTATAGTGAAGTCAGATATTAATTTTTAAAAAAACCTCATGTTTAAAAAAGCTTTAGCCGCAGCTATTTTCATTTTATTTTCTCTCACAATAACTGCTCAAAAAACAGATAAGGTATTGGAAAAGAAACTAACGGAATTGGTTCAGGGCTTTAAAGGTGACCTTGGAATTTATGTGTACGACCTGAAGAAAAATAAAATAGCTGCAATCAATGCGGACACGTTATTTCCAACAGCCAGCATGATAAAAGTACCGATACTCGTAGGAATTATGCATAAAATAAATGACGGTCAATTGAATTACCATCAGCAAATGACCTATACAGATTCCCTCTTTTATTCTGAAGGTGATGACATGCTGGCCTCCTTTAAAAGCGGTGAAAAAATAGAACTGGCAAAAGTTTTACTGCTCATGATGAGCACCAGTGATAATGCTGCAAGCTTATGGCTCCAAGGCCTGGCGGGTGGAGGAATTGTCATTAATAAATACATGGAGGAATTAGGCCTAAAAAACACAAAAGTGAACAGCCGCACAGAAGGGAGGAGAAAGAACTGGGAGCAATATGGCTGGGGCCAAACAACACCAAAGGAAATGGCCACTTTACTGAAAATGATCGTTGAAAATAAAATCATTAATAAGCAGATAAGCGAAAGAATGCTACGCCTGATGGGCCGTCAGTATTGGGATGAATATGCACTTTCTCAAATACCTCCCTATGTGTTTGTAGCGGACAAAGGAGGTGCTGTGGATGCCAGTCGCAGTGAGGTTTTGTATGTGAATGGTCCGCACCCTTACATTTTCTGCATTGACACTAAAAACAACGTAGATCAGTCCTGGGAAAATAATAATGAAGCCTGGGAGCTGACAAGAAAAATATCGGCTTTGCTTTGGCATTATTACAATCCAAAATCGGATTGGAAAGCTGATTGAGCTAAAGTGGTCATGATATCCGGAAATCTTTAAATGAAAATTCGCCACGAAACACATTTCCCGGGCTGGATAAGAAAAACCGGGCTGATATTTTACTCCTTAAGTGAATGCAGACAGAAATACAGGCAAAAAAAAAACCGTCTTAAAAAGACGGCTTTATTGTACCCGGGATGGGAGTTGAACCCACACTTGCATTGCTGCAAACGGGATTTTAAGTCCCGCGTGTCTACCAGTTCCACCACCCGGGTAAACATCTTTATCTTTCTCAACAGGAAAAAGATATTCGTGCATTTCAAAAAGTTCTAACCTGATAAGATCGCTTCATGAAAATAAAAAAAGCAGGTAAACTGCTTATTTTAATGAATGAGCGGAAGACCGGGCTCGAACCGGCCACCCCGACCTTGGCAAGGTCGTGCTCTACCAAATGAGCTACTTCCGCTAATATTTTTATAAGAACTATTTTTTTAGGAGTGCAAAAATAGGGTTTGTTCCCTATTGAACAAAATTTATTTGTACGTTGGATTCCATTGAGTATTTGTCGGAACTTCTACGTTCGGCTTACCCTTGTATTTATGCTGGTACATGGTATAACATCCGCCTAAAATAAGCGCCGCATATATTGCTATTTGGCAATAGAATAAAAATCTTGATGTAGAAACCCAGCTATACGCAAGGTCTTTTCCCCTGTTTTTGCTTAATTCTTCCTGATCTAATCTTAATTCTTCCTGTACCATATATTTAAATTTGCGTGACAAAAATAGTTGTTTGCTTTCAAATTTCACTTTTTGTTACCAACAATTTCTTGAAATGTTTTCAACTTCTTTATAAAAAACATCCAGACCACGCTCCCATTATACACTCCATGCAGATTTGTCATTTTAATTTTCGGTAGTTTTTTACTTTTCTTTCCGAAAAACAACCATCCTAAATAATGTAAATGAGCAGATTCAATTGAAATAAAGACACTGAAATCCCCTTTTATTAATGCCTGGAAAGCTGCTATATTATCCAGAATGATCCGTAGGGGAATTTTAATGATACTTTCAGAAAAATTTAAATTTTTGGAAAGCATGACCAGGTTATTCCGGAAATTAAGAAATGTTTTTTTCCTCGTTCCCATGGGCAAAGTACCTCCACCAACATGATGAACTACTGAGGCTGGTTCTACATAAATTTTATATCCTAACCGTTGCATACGCCAGCATAGATCAATCTCTTCCTGGTGGGCGAAAAAGTATTCATCAAATCCACCTAATTTATGAAAAACATCAGAACGTACAAATAAGGCCGCTCCCGTGGCCCAGAACACTTCACTTGCCGTCTGATATTGACCCCGATCTATTTCACAATAGTCAAAAACCCTCCCCCTTGCAAATGGATATCCATACCGGTCAATCCATCCGCCAGATGCCCCGGCGTATTCAAAAACTCCCTTATTTTCATACGATAAAATTTTTGGCTGGGCTGCACCTATTTCCTCATCACTTTCCATTAATAAAATAACCGGAGCTATCCAATCAGGATTTACCTCCACATCGCTGTTTAATAAAATATAATAATCGGAGACAATACTTTTTAAAGCGGAATTATATCCTTTGGAAAAACCTTCATTTTCCGCATTGATAATAACTTCCACATTCGGAAATCTGCTCCTTATATAAAACACAGATCCATCTGTAGAGGCATTGTCAGCCACTATCACTCGTAGATTCTCATAATCAGATTTTAAAACTGACGGAAGAAATCTTTGAAGAAAAGATTTTCCGTTCCAATTCAAAATCACAATAGCAACTGAAGGAAGAGAGGTCAAGGATATATTCGTTAATAAGCTACAAACATAGAAGATTTTCGTTTTTAATTCCAATAATTAGCAGAAACATTTTAGATTTGAGCTAAACGCACACCATGTTCAGGCAACTGCTAAATATTAGAATGGGATTATCTTTAATAGCTGTGGCCATTATTACAGGAACAATTTTCTACTCAAATTTCTTATCAAATAAAATAGAATTAGAAGAAAGAGAAAAAATTAGCCAATGGATCGAGGCCAATAAATTCGTAGCCACCGCCTCTGAAAATGCAGACATGACTTTGGCCATTCAAATACAGCAGCAAAACAGTGACATTCCCATCATCTGGACAAATGAAAATGACAGTATCATTGATTCAAGAAACCTGGATTCTACAAAGATAAATTCGCAAAAGTACCTGGAGAAAAAATTAAAAGAGTTTAAAGCTTCGCATGAACCCATTGTCCTTATACTGAATAAAGACCCTTACGTAGCCGATAAATATTACTATGGCGACTCCAACCTATTGAAACAAATAAAATACTTCCCGATCGTACAGCTTATTATTGTGGCTCTGTTTATCATCATTATCTTTTACTCTATTTCAGTGCGCAATAAATCCACTCAAAACCAGGTGTGGGCAGGCATGGCGAAGGAAACTGCCCACCAATTAGGGACGCCCATCTCCTCCTTGCATGGTTGGGTAGAAATGCTTAAAGAACGTAACGACAGCCTGGATATTTCTGAAGAAATGGAAAAAGATGTGAACCGGTTAAAATTAATCAGCGACCGGTTTGGCAAAATTGGAAGTAGTCCTAAACTGGAGGAAGTCAATATTATTATCCAGGTAGAAAAAATGGTCACATATATAAAAAGAATGTCCACAGAGAAGGTCATTTTTGTTATAGAAAAACAAGAGGACCATATCACAGCGCATATTTCTGCTCCCTTATTCGATTGGGTGATTGAAAACCTATTGAAAAATGCCCTGGATGCGATGGATGGACAGGGCGTAATAAAAATAATTTTAAGAAAACAACCAGGAAAAGCCATTATTGATATCAGTGATACCGGCAAGGGAATCAGCAAGCAGAATATCAGTAAAGTATTTAAACCCGGATTTACTACAAAGAAGCGTGGCTGGGGTTTAGGACTTTCTTTGTGCAAACGGATCATTGAACAATATCACAATGGCAAACTGGATATAAAAAGCACTGAAGTAGGAAAAGGAACCACTTTTAGAATAATTTTAAATACTTAATTTTTTAAACAAACAGTTTTCTTAAATTTGCAGCCCATTTGCGGAGGTGGCGAAATTGGTAGACGCACTACCTTGAGGTGGTAGCGCTCGAAAGGGCTTGGGAGTTCGAATCTCCTCTTCCGCACGTAAAGAATCCTTCAGTTTAATTACCGGAGGATTTTTTATTTTTAATAAGCATGTCGACGGAACACCTTATTCACCTTGTTCAGACCAGATATTCATTTTGGCATAAGATCATAATGAATAATTAAAACCTTCATCGCTTTTTCCTTTTGATATCTTTTATTCATTAATTTTTCATTTCATATCTATATCAATAACAAAATTGTGTTCTAATACCCAATTAAATATGGGAATAAGGTGAGGTTAAAATAACATAAAATTTTTCTTCTAAGGCTTTTCAATTCGTGAAATTCGTGCTTAAAATTCGTGTTTAAAATCCGTGTTTAAAAAATTGTTCCACAATCATGTTTTGCTCTTTGCTCTTTTACATTTTACTTTGCGGTTTAATAGAAACTATGATAAGAGAAAAAATTTTAGTAATCGGTGCCTGTGGCCAGATTGGGGTAGAACTTACCCTTGCTTTAAGAAAACAATATGGCGGATCAAATGTGATCGCTTCAGATCTGCGGGAAGAAAATCCTCTCTTGCATGGTACCGGGCCATATGTGAGCCTGGATGTAATGAATAAGGAAATGTTACACGTCCAGGTCATCAGGCAGAATATCACACAGATCTATTTGCTTGCAGCCATATTATCCGCCACAGGCGAAAAGAACCCCTCACTTGCCTGGCACCTAAATATGCAAAGTCTTTTAAACGTGCTGGAAATTGCTCAAGATGAGAGTGTACACAAGGTATTCTGGCCGAGCAGCATTGCGGTATTCGGCCCGACTTCTCCGAAAGTAAATTGTCCTCAGCAAACTATTATAGAACCAACGACTGTGTATGGCATCAGTAAATATGCCGGAGAATTCTGGTGTAATTATTTTTATAACCGTTTCAAAGTGGATGTACGAAGTATCCGTTATCCAGGTCTGATCAGCTATAAAAGCCAGCCTGGTGGCGGCACAACGGATTATGCAGTAGAAATTTTTTATGACGCGATCAGTGAACAGAAATACAATTGTTTCCTGAAGGAAGATACCTATTTACCGATGATGTATATGCCGGATGCTATTCGTGCTACCATAGAATTAATGGAAGCACCTATCGAAAATATTAAAGTGCGCACGTCTTATAATATTTCCGGCGTGAGTTTCTCTCCAAAAGAAATCGGTGCTGAGATCAAAAAGCAAATTCCTGACTTCCATATAAGTTATGAGCCGGATTACAGGCAGGCTATCGCCGATAGCTGGCCACAAAGTATAGATGATAGTACTGCCAATAAAGATTGGGGCTGGAAACCGGAGTTTACACTTAATTCCATGACAGAAGACATGTTGGCCAATCTGAAGGATTTTAAGAAAGAATAATAAATTTTAAAAAAAGAATTGATGATAAAAAAATGCTCCTTTTGGAGCATTTTTTTTATCAGAAACCTAAAACATCTTTCATGGAAAAAATCCCCTTCTTATCCTTCAGGAATTCTGCGGCAGCTATTGCCCCGGCAGCAAACCCAATCCGGTTATGGGCAGTGTGTTTTATTTCAATATCATCTATCGCGGAGGTATAAGTCACAGTATGTGTTCCCGGCACTGAGTCAATTCTTTTGCTGATTATAGATAATTCGGAGGGATTATTTTGAGCCTCGTTTACCCAATTGTTTTTAGCAGGAAGGCAATCGATTATTTGCTGCGCCAATGTAATTGCTGTACCGCTGGGAGCATCCATTTTTTGGGTATGATGAACTTCTTCCATCATCACGTTATAATCCGTATGCTGCTGCATTAGGATGGCCAGTTTTTTATTTAATTCAAAAAATATATTTACACCGATACTGTAATTACTGGCGTACAAAAATGTACCGGAATGCTGCCGGCATTTTTCTTCGATTATAGGAAGATCCTGTAGCCATCCTGTGGTGCCTGAAAGTACTGGAACATTATTTTCAAGACAAAACAAAATATGCTTTAAGGCACTTTCCGGATTGGAAAACTCTATCGCCACATCAGCCTTCTGTATATTTTCAATAGTAAGGTCATCTAAATTTTCTATCCCAACTTTCAGAACGACAGAATAACCTTTGTGAAGAGCGATTTCTTCAATGGCTTTACCCATTTTTCCGTAACCTAATAGTGCTATTTTTAGCATGGGGTATTATTGTTTTATTGTTCTATGTTTATTGTATTGTTCTATTGTTAAATTGTTGAATTGCTCTATAACAATTTAACCATTTAGCCATTTAGCCATCCAACAAGTCCTCTACTACGGCAATGGCTTCAACTTCTTCTCATTTTTATCTTTAAATGTAAGAACAAGGGACAATCCACTGGTATTTGTCAGATAATCAAATCCCGGTTTTACTTTCAGGCTAAGGTCACTGCTTACATCAAAAGCTTTCAAATGAGCATCAACTGCGGCATCTACGACATTTAAACCCCAGACCAATAAAAATACCAGTACAGAATAGTCAATATATTGACGATAAGCATTTCTATAATATTGTAAATCCTGAACCCGGAAATTGCGAAACTCCGCTGGAATCAGTAAATCATTTCCGGGAATGGTATCCGCTTTATAAATAACTGCCTGGCGCAGTTCATTATATGTTTTTATATTGAATAAAAATATACCCACTGTTGTACCAAGTGCGCCATACACGATGGGTATTTTCCAATACTTTTTATTGTAAGCCTGTCCCCATCCGGGAAGAACAGCCGAACGAAAAATGGCAACTTTAGGGCTGTGCTTTTTAGATAATGCAGTATCAAGTCCAAGAACACTTTTGCCAGAAGTATCTTTTTTAGTTCCGTCTAAAATAAAGGTTTCATTTCTTCCTACGTGTATAGGCAGGGAATCATTTCTTTCCTGAGCGTATAAATAGTGTTCCGGTAATAATGCCAGTATAATAACAACGAAAAAAAATGATTTAATTAAACGCATATTAATCGACCGAAACCTGCATTCTGTCTAGCAATGAGCTCAATTCTTCTATAGAAAAATAGTCAAAAGTAATGCTTCCGGTTCCTTTTTTGTTATGGGTCATTTTAACCTTTGTACTAAAATGAGATGCTAAATTATCTTCAATTTTTTTTAATGAAGGAGGTAGAGTACTTTTTGTAGAATTATTAACAGCAGCGCCTCCTGGCGTATAAATCCTTCTTACCAGGTCTTCCGTTTGTCTCACAGAAAGTTGCTTGCTCTTAATTTCATTGAAAATATACAATTGTTTATCCACCAAATCCACATTTACCAGTGCCCGGGCATGCCCCATACTGATCGTACCATTCCGGACGGCCGCCTGAATATCCGGAGGAAGTTTTAACAATCTTAAATAATTCGTTACCGTACTACGCTCCTTACCCATACGTTCAGCAAGTTGCTCCTGCGTGTAATCCAGTTCTTCCATTAATTGCCTGTAACTAAGGGAAATTTCAATGGCATTCAAGTCCTCTCTTTGCAAATTCTCCAGGAGTGCCAGTTCCAGCGTTTGGGAAGAAGTTGTTTCCCGGATATAAACCGGAATATCTGCCAGGCCGGCAATTTTCGCTGCGCGATACCTTCTTTCTCCGGCTATTATTTTATACTTGCCACCGGTCATTTTTGTAACCGTGATGGGTTGAATAATATCGTGCATTTTTACAGATGCCGCCAATTCACTCAAAGCCACTTCATCAAAATCGCGCCTTGGCTGATCAGGATTTGGTTCGATCACACTTAAAGGAATACGTACATTTACAACACCTTCTCTACTGCCCGAATGAGTCATCAGGCTTCTTTCCGTTACATCCAAATCACTATTAATATTTTGCAAAAGCGAACGAATTCCTTTTCCCAAAGCTTCCCGTTTATTCGGGGCAGCCGCTTTCTTTACCACTTCAATTTTATCCTTTTTTTCTTTCATTTTTTATTCTGGTTGTTCCATCACTTTTTCAGTCCGTGAAATTTTTGTCATATTGTTTCTTTGCAAAATCTCTTTTGCAAGGTTAAGATAATTAATCGCTCCTTTACTATCCGCATCATACAAAATAGCGGGCTTTCCAAAACTTGGAGCCTCACTCAACCGGGTATTCCGGTGTATGATTGAATTAAATACCAGTTCTTCGAAATGCACTCTTACCTCATTCACCACCTGATTACATAAACGCAATCTTCCATCATACATCGTCATGAGTAGTCCTTCTATCTGCAATTCTTTATTAAGTCTGCTCTGAACTATTTTAATAGTATTCAGCAATTTACCCAAGCCTTCCAGGGCAAAAAATTCTGCCTGTACAGGAACGATAACACTATCTGAAGCAACCAAAGCATTTACGGTTATCAGGCCAAGAGATGGGGAGCAATCAATTATAATAAAATCATACTCATCCCGAACCTGGTGTAATATCCTTTTAAGCACTGATTCCCGTTCGGGATAATTGATCATTTCAATTTCAGCGCCCACAAGATCTATATGCGAAGGCATTAAATCCATGTATTCAAGCTCCGTTTTTAAGATCACATCCTTGGCAGGAGTTTCATTTACCATACAATCATATACGCCGGTATTGATATTATGCAGATCAAAACCAACACCTGTCGTAGTATTGGCCTGAGGATCGGCATCTACCAACAGGGTTTTATATTCCAGCACCGCCAGACTTGCCGCCAGGTTTATCGCTGTTGTCGTTTTACCGACGCCACCTTTTTGATTCGCTATTCCAATTATTTTTGCCATATATTATATGCGGATGTTGTTTTTCATGTATTGATCTTACCAGAAAAGAGGAATAAATATTAAAGTTATCTTCCTTCCTATGGTTTTATTTTAATATAAACAAGCAATTTGTTTTAGGAAAAAACACCTGTTTACATTAATTTATCTGTGTTTACTGTGCAAAAAAGTTGATTTATCCAATTTTCCTCAAATCTGATCATTCATTGCTCATCCCTGGTCAAAAAATCTTTCTAAACAGTATTCATTTTTGCAAAGGTGCTAAAATAAACATTAATCCCTAACATTGATTATTGAATCTTGAATAATTGGCTATAGCATTAAAAATTTGCAACCCTATAATATTTAATTAATGCATTTATTAACGATTTTCAATCAGTTTATAATAAACCTTTATCCGCTAAAGGATTACTTTTGCCAAAATAAAAAATAACCTGATAACATAATGTACACGATCATCAGTGGAACAAACAGGATAGACAGTCAT